>JAYEOQ010000089.1:0-16376 GCA_034723215.1 Campylobacterota bacterium
AAAAACTTGCATTTGTAAAAGCATTTAGAGAACTAATACGAACAAAAAATATACTTGATGTATTTAGTGATTTTAAATGGGCTGATTTACTTATGAAGAGCCAAGATTTTGAGGACTATAAATCAAAATATTTAGATATGAAAGAGACAAATACAAAAGAGAAAGTATCTATTTTAAATGATGTTGATTTTGAGCTTGAATTAATAAGAAGAGATGATATAAATGTATCTTATATACTGTCACTTTTAGCAGATTTTAAAAATTCAAATGATGAAGATAAAAAGAAACAAAAAGAGAATATCAATAATATTATCAATGGAAATACAAGCTTAAGAAGCAAAAGAGAACTAATAGAAAAGTTTATCAATGAAAACCTAACACAAATGAAAGATGATAAAAGTATAGATGAAGAGTTTGGAAAGTTTTGGAATATTGAAAAAGATATAGCTTATGAAGTTTTATGTAAAGATGAAAATTTAGATTGTGATGAGGTTAGAAAAGTAGTAGATAAATATATCTATGAACAAAGAAAGCCATTGAAAACAGATATCGCTAAGACTTTGAAAGTTAAGCCAAAGCTATTAGAACGAAAAGAGATAGTTCCTAGAGTATTGGGAAAAATTGTAGATTTTGTTGATAAGTTTTATGATGATATTGGGGTAGATTTAAATAGTAATATTAATAATTTAGATTATAATAATGAAGAAGAGATTTTAATCGTAGCAGAAGATAAAGTACCTTATGGCAAAGACAAATAACAATAAACCAACTTTAGATATAATAGAAAAGATATAAGAGGAAAATAAAGTGGCAAAAGCAAAAGATAAAAAAAAGAAAGTAAGTGTAAAAGAGTTTTTTAATAAAAAAGCTTTTCATGATTATCATATTGAGGATATATTTGAAGTTGGGATAGTTCTTCATGGCTCTGAGGTGAAAGCGATACGGGCAGGTCGAATGAACTTTAAAGAGTCATTTGTACGAATTATTAAAAATGAGGTTTTTATATTTAATATGCATATATCTCATTTAGATACTACTCATGTATCGTATAGACCAGAGGAAAATCGTGATAGAAAACTTCTTTTACACCGTAAGCAGATAAATAAGCTTTTTGAGAAAGTTACTAAAGATGGTTATACTATAGTTGCTACAAAGATGTATTTTAATGATAAAAATATGTTTAAAGTAAATATTGGTATTGCCAAGGGTAAAAAAGATTATGATAAACGGGAAGATTTAAAGGCTAAAGCTATGAAAAGAGATACACAAAGAGTATTGAAAGAGTGGAATAGATAATGAAATTTGGAATAGTAGGTCTTGGACTTATGGGTGGGTCTTTTGCAAAGGCTGTTAAAAAATATGGAATCTCTTCTAGTGTTGTTGGATATGACCATAATGAAAATCATAAAAAACAAGCTTTGGAGTTGGAGCTTGTTGAAAAAGTAGTTGATATTGATGAGCTTTTAAAATGTGATGTGATCGTTTTATGTATACCTGTGGATGCTATAGTTTCTTTTATGCCGACATTAAAGGGGATTGATAAAGATACAACTATTATAGATTTTGGTAGTACAAAAAAACTTATTGTTGATAATATACCTGAAAGTTTAAGAAAGAATTTTATCCCTGCCCACCCTATGACAGGAACTGAAAAGTTTGGACCAAAAGCTGCTATTGATGGACTTTATGAGGGTAAAACTATAGTTTTATGTGATCTGGAAGTTTGTGGAGAGCTACATAGAAACAGAGCATTGGATATCTTTAATGCTATTGCTATGAGGATAGTTCAGATGGATTCATCTACTCATGATATACATGCTTGTTTTATCTCCCATCTGCCGCATGCTATCTCTTATGCTTTGGCAAATACAGTTATGAACAATGAAGACCCAAATGATATTATATCACTAGCAGGTGGTGGTTTTAGAGATATGAGTAGAATTGCTAAATCATCATCTCATATGTGGAGAGATATATTTAGACAAAATCGTGGAAATATGTTGAATTCTTTAGATAAATTTGATGATCAAATGAAACTAATACGAGATATGATAGAAAATGAGCAGTATGATAAAATGGGTGATTGGATGGATAAAGCTAATAGTTTACACGATATTTTGTAACATATAATAAATTAAGTTGTATAGGTTATAATTATATAAAGGATTTTTTTTGTTCAAGAGTTTTATGATAATAATCATTTTATTGTTCTTTACTAGTTGTGATCAGAAAATTGAAAATAGTTATGAGCCGACCTATTCAGATAAATTTTTGTCGGATAAAACAATATATATTTTTGGCATCCATCCATTGCATAACCCAAAAAGACTTTTTGAGGTTTACCAACCTTTGGTGGATCATATAAATGGACAACTTAAAGATTCTAAACTAAAACTTGAAGCATCTAGAAATTATGCTGCTTATGATAAAAAACTCTTCTCTGGATATTTTGATTTTTCTTTGCCAAATCCATATCAAACTGTAAAATCATTAGAACATGGATATAAAGTATTTGGGAAAATGGGGGATGATGAAAACTTTAGAGGTATAATTTTAGTTAGAAAAGATAGTAATATAAAAAAAGTAAGTGATTTAAAAGGTAAAATAGTAAGTTATCCCGCACCTACGGCATTAGCAGCAACTATGATGCCTCAATGGTATTTGTATAAACATGGATTAGATATAAATAAAGATATCACAAACAACTATGTTGGTTCTCAAGAATCATCTATTATGAATGTGTATTTGAAAAAATCTGATGCAGCTTCAACCTGGCCACCACCTTGGAGAGCCTTTATCAAAGAGCGACCAGAGGTAGCAAAAGAGGTTGAGGTAAAATGGACTACAGATTATCTGCCAAATAATGGTTTGGTTGTAAGAAAAGATATACCGCAAGCGTTGGTTGATAAAATTTCTAAAATACTTTTTAATCTTCATAAAACTAAAATAGGGAAAAAAATATTAGAGCCGATGGAGTTAAGTAAATTTGAAAATGCAGATGAAAAACGATATAAAAGTGTAAAAGAGTTTTTAAAAAAATTTGAAACTGAGATTAGAGATATAAGGGGTGAGAAATGATCTCTTTTATTAATCAGTTTGTAACAAAAACAATAAAAAGACAACTTATTGTATCTTTTGCTTTAATATTAGGAGCGATGATGAGTCTGTTTATTGTTTATTTTACTAATAATCAAAAAGAATTTTTACATGAACAAAGTTTATTCCAAGCAAAAAGTTTAACTCAAACATTATCAAAAAATGCTACATCTTGGGTATTGGCTAATGATTTTATAGGGATGGAGGAGATTGTTCAATCTATATCCAGCTATCCAAATTTAAAATATGCAATGCTGCTTGATAACAACGGTAAAGTACTTGCACACACAAATCAAAAATTTGTCAATAAGTATCTATCTGATACAAAAAGTAAATTATTATTTAAAAGTTTATTATCTACACAAATTCTACTAAACAGTAACAGCACAATTGATCTAGCTGTTATGATAAAAAGGGGTGATCAACTTATTGGATGGGCAAGAGTTGCATTATCTAAAGATTCTATCAACAGTGAATTGAACAGTATTACAAATAATGGGTTGATATATACATTTGCAGCTATTTTTGTTAGTGCATTTTTTTCATATATTATAGCAATAGGATTAACTAAAAGTTTATATGAACTTATAGATATAGCAAAAAAAAGGTCAAAAGGGAGTAGTGATTTAAGAGCTTATGTAAATAGAAGTGATGAGGTTGGGATGTTGGCATATGAAATAAATATTATGCTTGATAAAATTGAAGATGAAGTTGAAGCTAATAGGCAAAAAGACAATATGATTTTTCAACAATCCAAAATGGCAGCAATGGGGGAGATGATAGAGAATATTGCCCATCAATGGAGACAACCAATATCAATAATAGCAATGTGGGCTAATAATATGATGGTAGATATAGATATGGGTGAGATTAACAATAAAGATTTAAATAGATATGCCAATGATATTGTTAAACAGACACAGCACCTATCTCAAACAATTGATGATTTTAGAAATTTTTTTAGCCCAAATAAAGAAAAAACTAAATTTAATATTAAATCTAGTGTAGATAAAACAATGGAACTAGTCAGTGCCTCTTTTAAAACTCATAATATTGAAGTTATAAAAGATATAGAAGATATTGAGATTATAACTTTGGAAAATGAGTTAAAGCAAGCGATATTAAATATTATAAAAAATGCAAAAGATATATTGCTTACACTTGAAGGTAAGAAACGATTTATTTTTATAAAAACATATATAAAAGCAGATAAGAGTAGAGTTGTTATAGAGATTAAAGATAGTGGCGGAGGGGTAGCTGAAAATATTATTGATCAAATCTTTGAACCGTATTTTACAACAAAACATAAAAGTCAGGGTACAGGTATAGGCTTGTATATGACTCAATCAATTATAACTAAACATCTTCATGGAGATATATCTGTTAATAATGTTGAATATGAATATGAAGGGAAGTTATATAAAGGTGCAAAGTTTACAATAGAGATACCTTTAGAATATAAAGATGATAAATAGAATTAAAATTATTTACTTGATGTAGTTGCTTTTCTAAGCTCTATTTTTTTCTCCAAAAGTTCAACATGTAAAATAAGGTTGTAGTACTCCCCCATATAAGATGGCGGTACTTTAGTTTTTACCTCTATCTCATTTTGCAAAGATGTTAAATCTTTCTCAATACTTAAAATATCCTCTTTATTCTCTCTGATTCTATTATTTATATCTTGTAGTTTAGAGTACCATCTAAATATTTTTGATCTAATAGTAAATATATAAAGTGGAATGATACTTTTAAACAGTGGAATAATAAGCCAAATAAGTGGAATAAGGAGAAGTTTTAGTCTATCAATTTGAGATGCTATCCAATATGGAAAAATAGTCTCTAACCAAGATTCACCATTTAAAACATAAAGTTTTGCTTCTTCGTTTATTTGTGTATCTAGTTGGTCAAGTGTTAAGTTACCGTGTATCTGATTCACTTTTTTTAAAAAGATTCTTATTAGTTCATCTGGAATATTTTTGTTTGAAACTAAGTTTTGTGTTGTAACTAAAAGATTTGTATCTTTTGATGGTATATTTTTATATAGATCTATACTCCCCTCATAAAGATTTAAAGTATCAAGATAATCAAACTTTTGAGTATATGCTTTCACCCTTCTTATATTCATTAGTTTAATTGATGGATCTGATAATAGCTCTTGAATATGTTGGTTGTCTTTTGTTGCTAGGGTTATAAATATATCTATTGTTTCGTTTTTTAATTGTTTTAGAGATTGTTTATCCTCTATATAACTAGCATCAATATTATCTATTAAGCCATTTAGTTTTGAAAGCCTTTGAGTTAAATCAAATGTTCCATCATTTGTTGTACTGATACCTACTTTTCTGCCAGTTGCTTCAATCAAGTAGTTTATATCATACCCTTCATCTCTATAAAAAATCCATAAAGGTTCACTATAAATAGATGCTAATGATTCAAAATTGTACTCTTTTTTTGATAGTAAAACTCCACTATGTATAAAACCAATATCAGCTTGTTTAGCATTTAAATGACCAATAGTATCAAGTGAACCTTGTGTTGGTATAAGTTTTAGCTCAACTCCATCTTCTTGAAGTAACATTTGATATGAGATACCATAAGCATAACTATCACTACCTATTGCACCAGTTGCTAAAGTTAGTTGTTTTTTTGGTGTTGGTTTCGTAATAAGAAGAGAGATAGCTACAATAAGCGATAATATACAAAATACTAAAATCCACAACTTTTTCATAACAATGTAACCTTTTTAATCTATGTGATATTATTGTATCTAAAATATATAAATAACACTTTTATTTAGCTATAAAATATAACCTTGTTTTTACCACTATTTTTACTCTCATACATAGCTGAATCTGATGCTTTTATAATCTCATCTGGGGTTGTAAATATATCAGGAAACATAACCACCCCCATACTTGCAGAAATATCTATTTTATGATTATCTAAACTATCTATTTTTTCAATTGCAGTTCTGATTTTATTTGAAATATTTAATAATAGCTTTTGGGTTGTCTCTTCATTATTAACACCATCCAAATGATCAATCAAAATAACAAATTCATCTCCACCTATCCTTGCCACAGTATCCTCTTGTCTAATATGAGTTTTTAATATATTTGCAATCTTTATTAAAAGCAGATCTCCTACATGGTGACCAAAATTATCATTTATTGGTTTAAAATTATCAAGATCTATAAATATCACTGCACCTTTTATGTTGTTTCTTCTTTTTGTTTTTATAGAATAATTTAATCTCTCTATAAATAAAAATCTATTTGGTAAATCTGTTAGGTAGTCATGTTGTGCTTTATAAACTAACTGTACCTCTTCCTCTTTTCTAACATTTTCATGGTAGATCTTTTCAAGTCCAAATGATATATTTGTTACCATTCTATTAAATAAAAGTTCTATATCTTTGTCGAAAAAGTTTACATCTTTGGCATAAAATACTATTACCCCAATTGTTTTATTGAATTTTCTTATTGGATATGCTGCTGCTGAATGTAGTTCATACTTTTTAGCAACTTCAAAAAATAGTGATGAACCATCATATATAACATCATCAATAATTAAATTTTTATCTTCTATTATAGCTTTTCCTGCTAAGCCTAAGGCTTTTTTTGAACTATTAGGGTTTGCACTTAGTGTTAGTTTTGATAAATGTTTTGAAGCTCTACCAGAACTTGCAACAACATCTATAGAGTTATTTTCATTTAGTATACCTACAAAGGCAAGTGATAAAGTTGATTCTTTAGTGCAGTTATTACAAATTTCATTAAATAGTTCTTGTTGTGTATGTTCATAAAGAATTAGTTCATTTGTTTGAATTAAAATATCATTTATATATTTTTGCTTTATGATTTGTTTATAATTTAATTTTTGAATCTCCATTAATAGTTTTAAATAATATAGAGCAATTAACAATGCGATTAAACCAATAATCCAAAAGATTAAACTAAGAATTAATGCTATTTTTGCATCTTTTTTAATTGAAGATAGTTGATTTAAAATATTTAAAGTAATATTATCTGCTACTTTTCCAAATGCATTTACACGGCTTGTAGATATATCCCACCATTTTGTAGAGTTCTCTTTATGGAATTTATTATTTAAATCTATTTTAGAATTATCAAGTAACTTTTTTCTATATCTTTCTATATTTAAGGTAATATTTGTAGTTAAATAGTTTTTAAAAATATTTATTTCATTGTTGTTTGATTTTAATAAAAACTCTTTTATATTCATATCTTGTATCGATATAACTTTAATAAGGTTTTGATACAAGCTCTTAGATGCCAAATCTTTATTTGTGATAATTGTAGATAAAAGTGCTCTTTCTATACCTGCGTGTTCTTTTGTTTTTATGATATTTACTAATGATATAAGATTATTTGTAAGAGTGTTTGAACCATTGATAGTTAGCATATATGAGATGGAGTTTATCAATAAGTTATTTATTTTTGTATACTCTTTAAATGAATCTTTGTATTGTATGTTTAGCTTGTCAATATCAAATCTTAGTTTAGAAAGATTGTCATATTTGATATTAATATCTTTTATATACTCTTGATGTTTTAAATTTTTAATTTCATATTTTATAGTGTTTAATTTAAATTCTGAATAGATTAAATCTACATTTTCTCTTTGTGATTTTAATTTATTTTTAAATGTAGAACCATTGGAACTAAGAAAGATATTTGTCATACCTCTCTCTTTTTGTAAACTATTTAATAATTTTTCTGAGTGTTGTACATAATGAATCGCATCTGTTATTTTAGCTACATTATTCAGTGTATTGTATTTTTCTAATACATAAATACCACTGTAAAACAGCATCCCTATAGAGGGTATTAAAAAGATTAACATAATATAAAAATATATTTTTCGCTTCATAACTTCCCTTATTCAAAACTTATAAAATAATTATATCTTATTAATGTAATGTTAGTGTAACAATTCATTGAAATTTGTAAATTTATACCATAGTATACATTTTAATTTTCATTTAGATATAATCGCAATTATATTAAAAGAATTAATTTAGGACTATACACTATGAGCAATAAATACAATCCAAAAGAAGTGGAAGATAAATACTATAAATTATGTGAAGATAGAGGCTATTTTGAGATAGATGGAAATAAATCTATACAAGATATAAATGATGATGGGAGTGCTAAAACATTTTCAATTATGATGCCACCACCAAATGTGACAGGTAGTTTACATATTGGTCATGCACTTACATTTACTCTACAAGATATAATTACAAGATATAAAAGAATGGATGGGTATAAAACTCTATGGCAACCAGGTACTGATCACGCTGGTATTGCAACTCAAAATGTAGTTGAGAAACAACTTCTATCTGAAGGTACTACAAAAGAGGAGATAGGTCGTGAAAAATTTTTAGAGCGAGCTTGGCTTCAAAAAGAAACATCTGGTGGAAATATTGTACACCAGATGAGAAAACTTGGAGTTACACCAGCTTGGAAAAGGGAAAGATTTACACTTGATAGTGGACTTCATGAAGCTGTAAAAGAGGCTTTTGTTAAGCTTTATGATGAGGGGCAAATATCTCAAAATAACTATATGGTAAACTGGTGTACTCATGATGGAGCGTTGAGTGATATTGAAGTTGAACATGATGAAGTACAAGGTAAATTTTATACTATGATTTATAAGTTTGCTGATGGTAGTGGCAAACTTGAAGTTGCTACAACTAGACCTGAAACATACTTTGGGGATACTGCTATTATGGTACATCCTGATGATACAAGATATACAAATATTGTTGGTAAAGATGTACTTTTACCTTTAACGGACAGAAAAATAAAAGTTATTACAGATTCTCATGTTGATATGGAGTTTGGAACTGGTGTGGTGAAAGTAACTCCTGCACACGATCAAAACGATTATGAAGTAGGTAAAAGACACAATTTAGAGTTTATAAAAGTATTTGATGAAAAGGGTATCTTAAATGACTATTGTGGGGAGTTTGCTGGACTTGAAAGACTTGAAGCTAGACCTGTAATAGTAAAAGCTTTAGAAAATGCTGGGTATATTGTAAAAATAGAGGAGCATATTCATCAAGTAGGTCACTGTTACAGATGTAAAAATATTGTTGAGCCTTTTATATCTCAACAATGGTTTTTAAGCAATGAGATGGCTCAAAATTCTATAGATAAAACAAAAGCACATAACAATTTTCACCCTAAACATTGGATAAATTCATATACAGCTTGGATGGATGAGTTAAGACCTTGGTGTATCTCAAGACAACTTTGGTGGGGACATAGAATCCCTGTATTTACTTGTGATGACTCTACTTGTAACCATCAATGGGCAGATAAAAATGACAATCCAGCGAGATGTGTTAAATGTAATGGTACAAAAATAACACAAGACCCTGATGTTTTAGATACTTGGTTCTCTTCGGCTCTTTGGGCTATGTCGCCATTGGGTTGGGGAAATAATGGTGAGTTAAAAGAACTTTACAACGATACAGATATGGCTGACTTTTATCCAAATTCACTTCTTATAACAGGTTTTGATATTATGTTTTTCTGGGTAGCTAGAATGATGATGATGGGTGAGCATTTTACTAAAGAGTTACCATTTAAAGATATCTATATGCATGCTTTAGTTCGTGATGAGCATGGTGCAAAAATGTCAAAATCAAAAGGAAATGTAATAGATCCTCTTGATATGGTTGAGGCTCATAGTGCTGACATCATTAGATTTACTTTGGCTTATTTAGCGGTTCAAGGTAGAGATATAAAACTTGGTGAGAAAAATCTAGAACAGTTTAGAAACTTCACAAATAAACTTTATAATGCAACTAACTTTTTACAGTTAAATGTAGATACTTTTAAAGATTTAGACGAGATAGAAGTTGTTACTCCACTTGGGCTTTATATGCAAAGTAGATTAAGTGTAGCTGTTGATATTATTAGAGAAAAGATTGATAACTACAAGTTTGATGAGATGGCAAAAGAGTTATATAACTTTGTGTGGAATGAATTTTGTGGTTGGGGGATTGAGTACTCTAAAGCTAGTAAAGATAGTATAGTTGAACTAGGGGCGATTTTCAAAGAGACACTTAAAATGATATCTCCAATTATGCCATTTATCGCTGACCATCTGTATCATAAACTAAGTGGTACAACTATTGAAGAGGGTGAATCATTGATGATAAATAGATTTCCTCAAAATATAAAAAGAGATATTGAAGCTGAAAATACATTTGCTATCATTGAAGAGGCTATCACTGCTTTAAGAAGAGCAAAAGTTGTAATAGATATGGGTAACAGTAAAATCTCTAAAGCTTATGTAAAACTAGATAAACCTATGGATACAGAGATTGCTAAACCTTTTATAGAGAAGTTAGCAAAAGTTGAATCTATAGAGTTTGTAGATGCAAAAGTTGATAATAGTATCACAGATGTATCTGATAATCTTGAGGTGTATCTACCTACAAGTGAAATTGATATGACACCTATTATTTCTAAACTAACAAAACAAAAAGAAAAATTAGAAAAAGAGGTTATGAAACTAACAAATATGTTAGGAAATGAAAAATTTGTAGCAAATGCAAAACCTGAAGTGATAGAGATAAATAAAAAAGGTTTAGAGGATGCATCTTCTAAATTAAAAAAAGTAGAAAGTGAATTAAATAGCTTAACAAAATAGATAGGAAACTTTTTCTATCTAACTACTAAAATTGTATAGATTATAGCCTTGCTTATTATTTACCTATACTAAATTTTATTAAATCTTCCGATGTTTTTATATTGTTTGGTACTTTAGTTAAACAATATTTTAATATCTCAGCAGTACTAAGAGCATCACTATAAGCTCTATGGTGATTATCTATATCTATGTTTAGATGTTTTTTTAGGTATTTTAGTCCATATCGTTCAGTTTCAATCACCCTTTTTGATAGGTCTATAGTACAAATTCTCCTATTGCATAGCTCACCTAAATCGTATTTTTTAAAACTATCACTGATAAACTTATAATCAAACGCAATAGCATGAGCTACAAAAATATCATCTTCTAAAAATATTTTAAACTCCTCTAGTACATCTTTTAGATTTGGTGCTTTATGTACCATTTGAGGTGTTATACCTGTGAGTTCTTGGATTATTTTTGGTATATCATTTGCATTTACTAGGGATTCATATTTTTCTATTATTTGACCATTTTTTATTTTAACTGCACCTATTTCGATGATTTGACCATCTTTTGCATTTCCAGCTGTAGTTTCTATATCAACTACACAAAATGTTTGATCTTTTATTTGCGTTGTTGCTGTTTTTAAATACACCATATTATCACTAAAATATAAAGGTAATCCATTAAGTAAAAGTAACTCTTTCTCAAGCTCTACACTATCAAAAAATGTGTCACTTTTTTCTAATAGTTTATTAAATTCATTAATAGTAACAGGGTTTTTAGTTAATACATTTATAAGTTTATTTAGATAATTCATCTACTTCTTTTACAAAACTTATCATTTTTTCTTTATCTTTTATACCTTTGTTTTTTTCAACACCACTACTTACATCAACACTATAAAAGTTTAAATCTTTTATCTCTTTTAGATTTTCAGAGGTAAGTCCACCTGCAAGTATAATTTTTGAGCAATCAACATCTTTAAACCATTCTATATTTAGCCGTTTACCTTCACCACCATAAGATTCTACAAAAGCATCAACTATACGGTACTCATCACTATATTTTTTTAAATCATTTTTTATTTTTACACGAACCACTTTTATATGTTTTGTTTGTAAGCTTTTAAAAAATCTTTCATCACAATCAAAATGTATCTGAACAGTATCAACTCCAGACAGTTTAGCCATAAAATCAATCTGTGGAGGATGGACATTTACAAATAACCCAACAGTTTGAACAAAAGGTGGAAGTTGCATAATAATCTTTTTTGCATCTTTTGGTGTTATATATCTAGGAGACTTTTCATAAAATACAAAACCTAAAGCATCTGCACCAGCTTCAATAGCATCAAGTGCATCTTTAAGATTTGTAATTCCACAAATTTTAACTCTCAAAGTGATTACCTATATTTGTAAGCTTTTGATAGCTTCACCATAGTTTGAAGCACCATAAACATAACTTCCTGCAACAACTACATCTACACCTGCATTTTTTAACTCTTGTATGTTTTTGTTGTTTACTCCACCATCTACTTGAATAAGACAGTTTGGATTTCTTTTTTCAATCAATTTTTTTAATTTAGATGCTTTTTCTACCACAGAAGGGATAAATTTTTGACCACCAAAGCCTGGATTTACACTCATAAGTAAAACCATATCTAAATCTTCAAGAAGATACTCTATAGACTCCGGTGTACTATGTGGATTTAAAACAATAGCAGGTTTGATACCTAAAGCTCGTAACTTTTGAATAACTCTATGAGGATGTTTTTCACTCTCTATATGAAACGAAATATATTCAGGTTTAAGATTTGCATAAAGGTCAATAAAGAAGTTGTTATCTTCAACCATAAGATGAATATCAAGAGGTTTTGTTGCTATTTTAGCAACTGCAGAAACTACAACAGGACCTATAGTCATATTTGGTACAAAATGACCATCCATAACATCTACATGGATTAAATCACAACCGCCGTCACAGATAGCTGTTATCTCATCGTTTAATATCCCAAAATCTGCACTAAGTATTGAAGGTGCTACTAACATATTTAAATTACCTCTTTTTATAAAAATTGGGTGATTATATCCAATATTGTGTGGAAATTTACTGAAGCAATAAAGTCAAAAAGTGTTAATTTTCGAATTTTATTTTTTCTATATTGTAACTATTGATTTTAACTTGATCAATCCTATCTAAAATAGATTCTGTTATTTTTATAGAGGCTGCTTTTTCATAATATTCTAAAGCATTTAAATTATCTCCATTCTTTTCATAATATAAACCAATATTATACTTTAAAGTATAACTATTAGGGTATTTAGTATCAAGTTTTATTAAAGATTGTAATATATATGGTGTATCCCTTTTTTCCAATACCTCTATAGTGTTTTCAAAAATATCTTCATCTTTATTGCTCATCTGAATATCAAGTTCATCTTCTATATCAACACTATATAGTATCTTTTGTGGTACTAAATATGAGATAATCATATCAGAGACTTTATTGGTTAATGAGTTATGATAGTGTGAATAATCAGATGATTTAATACTTGTAATTCTATCCATACTATTGGAGATGATACTAGCTGGAGTTGTTTGTTGAATTATTCTAGGGTTGTATATATTATTTACTATAACTACATTAGTGTTTTTATAGTTATTATCTCTGCTGGAGGTATGTTTTTATGATGTTTTTTGTAGTATCTCTTAATATCATTATTTAATTCAAAAGCTTCTCTTATCTCATATTTATTATTTTTACAATTACTTTCTGTTTGTGAGGAGGTGAAATCTTTATTTAAAAATATACCATCTTTATCCATTAATTTTAGATTTACTGTTAGTAGATAAGTTGTATCTAAACATGATTCTGTATATTTAAGATACTCAATTTTTTTATGTTTATTGTAACTATTTGTTTTATAATCATAATCAGTTATTGTATTTTCATATTGGTTATATGTTGTTTTTTTATCTAAGAGGGTAACTTCTAAAAATGTTTGGGCACCACTTATATCCATAAGGTATTGTCTATTTTGTATAAATACAGGTATTTTAGATTTTATTTGAGTTCGTAATTGTTCTGAACCATTAACAGAGACTTCAACCTCTTTAATACTACTAATTTTAACAGTTGGAGCTTTATAAGTATAAACATAAACAGTTTTTGAACCACAACCAGATATAAATATAATAGTTAAAATAATTAATAAGTACTTTGCCATACGCTCCCTTTTAAATAATAGATAATCTACGGATAAAATCTATATCTATATGATACTCTAATCATACTATTTCCACTATCTAAAGCTGCTGAATTTGAAAAGTGAACTGAACTTTCATCATCATAGGTCTCTCATCTACTGAAGAAAGTTAATAGATAATCTAATTATAATTTTGAATTAATATATCTATTTTCTCTAAATAGTTTGTAGTTTATAGTGTTTTTATATATAAAAAAGATAAAATACAATATGAATTTAAATGAAACAATCAAACAACACTTTACAAGAGATTCAATTGTTGATATGCTGACAAAATATGAACTTTACTACCAAATTAGTTTAGGTAACTTTGTTTTAGAAACAATACAAGATATTGATGAAACAATGAAAAAACTCAAAGAGTTAAACTTACAAATTGAACCAAACACAGCATTATCTAATATATTTGAAATAATAGTGCATAATAGTTATAAAGATGACTTTGAAGATATATTTGAATATCATATAAGAAGTAGAGCTATGATACATTCGTTAAAAGATTTTATAAATAAAGATATCGAACTTTTAAACTCAAAAGATTTTATAGAGCAAAAATCAAAAGAGATAACAGATGATAAATATTTTAATGAAGATATGAAACTACAACTAGATAGTGATTATAATTCTGTATATGATTACTATGATACTTTGATAACTCAAGAGATAGCAACACAAATACAAAATAATTTAAAATGAACACAGTAAACTTCTCTACCTTTTTTATATGAAGTCAATACCCTTATCGTTTAACTTCAAAAACTATTAAGTGGATATAGTATATACTTTTAAATATATATTATTTTGAGGAGTATATTTATGACAACATCAGCAAAATTATTTAAAAATGGACAAAGTCAAGCGGTACGATTACCTAAAGAGTATAGATTTGAAAATCAAGATGAAATATTTATCAAAAAAGTTGGAGATGGTGTACTTCTTATGTCTAAAAATGACAAAAATATTTGGGAACATATGTTTAATAGACTTGATGAGTTTTCAGATGATTTTATGGGTAGTAGGGTTCAACCTACACAAAATAGAGAGGATATGTTTTAATGAAAGATATTATGCTAGACACCAATATATGTATATATATTATCAAAAATAAACCTAAATCTGTAATAGAAAAATTTAAAGAGTATGATGTTGGTGATATATCATTGTCTAGTATTACAGTATCTGAACTTTATTATGGTGCATATAAAAGTCAATATATTGAAAAAAACCTTTTAGCATTAGAGCATTTTTTACAGCCATTTAATATAATAGAGTATGATTTAAAAGCATCTATTGAATATGGACAAATAAGAGCAAGCCTTGAAAAACAAGGAAATATTATAGGTGGTCTTGATATGCAAATAGCAGCTCACGCAAGAAGTTTAGATATGACACTTATTACAAATAATACAAAAGAATTTATTAAAGTAGACAATCTTATTATTGGTAATTGGGTATAACATTAAAAAAAGCTAAAACAAAAGGTTAGTTTTATACAAATTATTAAGTTGAAATAGTTATGATTGTTTATAAGTGGAGGAGCCACTCGGAGTCGAACCGAGGATCAAGGATTTGCAATCCAATGCATTAGCCACTTTGCTATGGCTCCATTTTAAAAGTAGGGAATTATAGTACAATAAACTTAAATTTAGTTTATAATCCTTGCAGTAGAAGATACCAAAGATACTCCACCTCTTCATCATTAAAATTAATAAGGCTATTTTCTTCAAATAACTCTTTTATTTGAGAAAGATTGAATTTTTTTCCATAGCTACATTTGCTATGTGTTGGTAAAAAGCTTCTTACTAGTGAAATATCACTATCAATTATCTCATCACATAATAAACATATATATTCTGTATGTAATCTACCTTCGTATTGACAAAGCTTGATATAGCTTTCAATTATAGCTCGTTTTGGATTTTGTTTTATCATTTTATGAGAAAGTTCATCTAAAAGTTCAAAATAAAAACTCTCTATATTCTCTACATCTTTTAGATGTGGATAGAAAAGTTTTATAAATCTTTGCCAACAATATAATTTATCTCTATCTAATATCCAAGGGTAAGCCACCTGTAGTACATCTTTTAATCTAGGGATAGTACTTTTCATATTTGTTTCTAATTCAAAATCAATTTTAAATCCAACATTAATAGTAGAGTGTCTAGCACCATAAAATCTATAAGTTGTGTAAAAATTGTTTTGAGTTAGAATAGAGACTATTAAATCTTCATCTTTGACTTTATTTATATTTATAATGTAACCTTGCATAAGGTAGATTCTATCATAAAAGTGATAAAATTGTTGTAACAAAAATGTAATTAAAAATTATATAAAATT
>JAYEOQ010000090.1:0-3488 GCA_034723215.1 Campylobacterota bacterium
TATGTAAAATCTGGAAAGTATTTATCCCAATGTTTTGCTAAGATTGACTTAGCATCATATTCTCGTATTGCTTTTTGTGCCATACTTGTACCCCTTATTTAAAATTAAATTTTCATATTTTATCTATTGTGGAGTTAAGAGGAGCAAAAAGTAACACTTGATACTTTACATAACTATTACTTTGTTACAAAACTTAACAAAATAATAGTTATATTAGTAGAAATTAAATGATGTAGAGGATAATTTAGATTATACCTCTAGTAGAATATTTTTTAAATAATAAATTTTAACATTAATATTAAAGTATTTAATTTGTTACTTCAACACCAAGTGAATAAATTAATTTTGGATTTAGATCTTCATCCCTAATAATATTGTTAATCCATCTGATTTTTTTAAGAGAACCATCTTTACAAGTGATATCATTTGTATATTCCCAATGTGAATTCTCACCATGGAATAGATCAGTAAAAACATCTAATACTTCCACAGTATCACTTTCTGGTATAAATAGTTCAAACCAATTTTTACCAATAACCTCATCTCTTCTATACCCAGATATTATTGAAGCTGTTTCATTAAATTCTACAATTATTGCCCCAGCATCTAAAGAAACACTAAATACATCTTGATTTTCCATTATTTACCCCTTTTAATATAAAATTCTTTCTTAAACTCTTTCCATCTATCTTCAAGTATCGCAACTCTAGCTTCCCTCATAAGATTTAAATAGTAATGTAAATTGTGTAACGATGCTAGTCTAAAGTATGTCATCTCTCCACTTCTATACAGATGATTTAAATATGCACGGCTATAGTTTTGGCAGGTGTAACACTCACAAGCCTCATCAATAGGTACTGGGTCTTCCTTGAACTTCGCACCTCTTATATTTAGTCTTCCAAAAGTTGTAAAAAGTGTCCCGTTTCTAGCATTTCTTGTAGGCATAACACAATCAAACATATCAACACCTCTGTCAATATTTTCTATTAAATCTTCAGGTGTACCTACGCCCATAAGATATCTTGGTTTGTCTTTTGGCATAAACTGTGTTGTGTACTCAACTGTATCATACATCTCATTATTTAGTTCACCAACACTAAGTCCACCAATAGCAAATCCATCATAGTCAGTTAAAGCACAAAGTTCAGTTGCAGATTTTTTTCTAAACTCTTTATCTGTTCCACCTTGAATAATTGCAAAAATATTTTGCTTCACCCCAATACCTTTCTCTTTTTGGCTAATATGATACTCTATTGCATCTTTTGCCCACTGCGTGGTTCTCTCTATACTTAAATTTATTCGCTCTTTTGTATTTGGCAAAGCAACTAAGTCATCAAGTATCATCATAATATCACTGTTTAATTGATACTGTGTATCTAAAACACTTTGCGGTGTAAAATAGTGTTTGCTCCCATCTATATGTGACTTAAACATAATCCCTTTTTCATCTTGGATAGTGTTTTTTTTATCTAGTTTACCTAAACTAAATGCTTGAAATCCACCACTATCTGTTAAAAAATTATTTGGAAAGCACGAAAAGTTATGAAGCCCACCCATTTTTTCAACAGTAGCCCCACCTGGTCTTAGATATAGATGGTAAGTATTTCCTAGTATTATTTGAGCGCCTAGATTTAACATATCATTATGATCTAATGCTTTTACACTTGCTTGAGTTCCAACTGGCATAAATACAGGTGTTTGAACCTCACCATGAGCCATTGTAAGTGTTGTTGCTCTTGCATTTGCACTTGTGCCATCTATTTTGAATTTCATTTTTCCTCTTTCTTTTTTATATCCACTTCTAAATTTATTGATACTCTTTTCATATCTTTTAGAGTTATATTATTTATTTTATCAGATATTATAACTCTACTAGTATCTAAATTTTTAGATACTAAATACTCTTTTATCACCTTTGCCCTTTTTATTGCAAGTTTTTCTAAAAGTTCTTTTTCTATTATAATTGTAGGTATTAATTTTTGTGTCAATATATCTATAATATTTTTATCTTTATTTAAAGAGTTAAGTTTATCATATTCTTCCTCTCCAAACTCTTTTATATATAATTTTTTTATAGATTTTGATTTATCTTTTTTATCAATTAAAGTTACTAGCTTCTCTTTTTGAAACAGTTTTAAATCCTCAACCTCATCATAAAAAGGTTCTATTCTTAGTGCTAGGTTATGTTTTTTGTGTAATGCTTTTGATAAATTATCTAGTTTCTCTTTTTGTGGTGGCAACAATGTTGCTAATCCATAATCAAAATCAATACTCCCTAACTCATCACTATCAATCCCAAGTAAAGAACCCAAAAATCTAAATGGTGAAGTGATAATATTTTTTATCACATTTCCGACAGCTCCCCAAATAGCACCACTTAATTTAAACTCTGGATTATCTATATCCCCATCAACTGGCACATCAACATCTATAAAACCATCACTATCTTCAAGCAATGCTATAACCAATCCAATAGGTAAATCAACTGCATCTTCACTTTGCACCACTTCACCAAGAGTTAATTCTTTTATCCTCATATTGTTTGTACTTGAAAGTTTTGAATCTCTTATTTTATAACTCAAGTCAAGCCACAATCTCCCCGTAGCTATCTTATTTCCAATAAATTTTCCAGAGTAAGGTGAATATGATGTTACATCTAAATTCTCAAAATCTATTTTTACATCTGTCCGTTTTTTATAGTTTGCAGTATTTATATCGCCATTTATTGTTGCCATTCCATATTTATCAACAATACCTGTTAACTTTATTTTAGTATTTGAATCATTTGAGGATATATCTTTTATATTTGCACTCAAGCTATCTATTTTTGTTTCAAAGTTTAGAGGTAGTGAAAAGTCTGAGAAGTCAGTTTTGCTGTTTTTTAATTCTATATTTTTAATAAAATATTTAAAACTTGATTTTTTATCATCTTTTTTCACACTACTATTTATATCATTGGCAACCATAATATTATCAAGATTTGTTGTTTTATCACTTGCTATAGCAAACTTTGAATAGATACCATCTAAGGTTATATTTTTTATATTTAAATCATCTGTTTTGAATTTTATATCTTCTATTTTTAACTGATCCATTGAAAAAATTCTTTGCTCATCTAAACTATGAAATATATCTATTTTATCAACTATTATATCCCCTTGAACCAATGGCTCAAAAAGATCATCTTTCTCCTCTAGTTTTATATTTAACTTTGTAGATAAAGAACCACTTTTTAAGTCAATATTTACAAACTCTTTTATATATGGAAGATAAGGTTCAAAAGAGATATCCTCACTAATTAATTTTGAGTTTATTTTTAATGGTTCTACAACCACATCACCATCTACAGAGATATTACCCTTTTTAGGAGTATCAAAAGAGATACCATATAGTATTGGAGTTGTTTTATCTAAAGTTATACTATTTACCCTTGTATTAATATTTTTTATATTAAATTTTATAGGCTTCTGCTTTGATAAGTCAGTAAA
>JAYEOQ010000091.1:0-3469 GCA_034723215.1 Campylobacterota bacterium
GTTTTTAAACTAAATATTGTATTTTTATTATTATCATCATTTAGATTTTTTAATTCATAAGAGTATATTATATCTTTAAAGATTATATCCTTTATCTCATTTATATCTATTTTTTCTTCTAACTGTAGTTTAAAAAATTTATTACTTTTTTCTGTTATATATAATGACTTTGATAAAAAAACAACAATAATCGACAACAATACAATAGATATAACAACCTCAATAAGAGTAAATGATTTTTTCATCTTTTAATCTTCTATTTTAAATCTATAATATTGTTTTTGAATACTATCATCCATACTCAAAGTTGTTTGTTTAATATTTATTTTAATTTTATATTCATCAGTATCTAATTTTATAGGTATCAAGTTTTGATTTTTTACTTCTATTTTTATATCTTTAAGCTCTTTTCTTATATCATCATCATTAAAATCAAGCTTTTCTGATAGATAAATATTTCCATCTTTTGTGTTGTTTTCTAAAGCAACCATTGATATATAATTATTATACTTTGTAGTTTCTTCCAATTTTTCTAAAAGTGATAAGTTGTTTTCTTTTATTTGAAGTAAAGCTACAATTACAACAGATATTAGCATAACAGATACTAATACTTCTACTAAAGATATAGCTTGTTTCATCATCACTTTATACCTATTCTTATAGCTTCATTTAGTGAAGTGTCTCCATTTATTATCATCTGTTTAAGTTGTTCTTGAATTGATACCATACCATTATTTTTGGCTAAATCAAATAAAATCGTATCATCAACATCATCTTTTAAAGCAACTTTTACATCATCTGTCATTATAAAAAGTTCTGCTATCGCTTTTCTTCCACTATACCCAGTATAGTTACAACTGCTACAACCAACAGAGTTATATGTCTTTATATTTTGTGGAAAATCAAAATTTTGAAGATGATGTTCTGCGATTAGATCTCCCTCCTTACATTCATTACACAACTGTCTTACAAGTCTTTGTGCAAGAACTGCCAAAACAGACGATGATACTAAAAACTTCTCAACACCCATATCTATAAGTCTTGTAATAGCAGCAGGAGCTGTATTTGTATGTAGTGTTGAAAATACCATATGTCCTGTAAGTGCAGATTGAACAGATATATTTGCTGTTTCTGTATCTCTTATCTCCCCTAGCATAATCACATCAGGATCTTGCCGTAAAATACTTCTTAACCCTGAAGCAAAAGTTAATCCAACTTTACTATTTACTTGTATTTGATTTATATTATCACTTTTATACTCTACTGGATCTTCAATAGTGATAATATTTCTTTCACTACTTTCAATCTTTTGTAAAAGAGAATGAAGTGTTGTAGATTTACCACTTCCTGTAGGTCCTGTTACTAAAATCATACCATGAGAATGTTGAGTTAACTCTTTTAATTGTGTTGTGATATTATCACTTATACCTAACTCTTCAAGTGTTGGTATATCTTCACTTTGCATTAAAATTCTCATAACAACTCTTTCACCATAAAATGTAGGTAAAACAGAAACCCTAATATCCAATGTCTTTCCAGAAATTTTAATAGCTGTTCGTCCATCTTGAGGAACTCTTTTTTCACTAATATCAAGATTAGAGATAACTTTAATACGGCTTACTACTAAAGATATGATATGTTTATCAAGTTCTATATGTTTAGATAAAATACCATCAACTCTATATCGAACCTCCCCTTTAAATTCATGAAGTTCTATATGTATATCTGAAGCTTTTTTCTTAATAGCTTGATAAAAAAGTGAATTTACAAACTTAATAATAGGAGCAGACTCTTCACTGTTCATAATATCTGATGAAGTTTTTAAAAACTCTGCAATATTTATATCATCATCTTCAACGGTAGCTTCCTCTTGTTCAGATGCTATATCAGACATCTGTTTATCAGCTCTTAACTCTATAAACCTATTAAATAAAGCATCAAATGAGATATCATCTAAAACTACAACTTGTAACTCTATATCTTGTTTTGATATAAAATCAAATGCTGTAGTTAAATACTTTTTTGATACACATATCACATTTTGCTCATCTACAATAGTATATAAAACAAAATTTTTTAATGCAATTTCATAGTTATCTATCTCTAAAGGTTTTAGTGTTTTATTATGTATCTCTTCTAAATTTAACATCGTTTAAATACCAAAAATATCATTGATTCTTTTATCATGAAGCTCTTTATTTGTAAGTTTTTGTGACTTTTCTAATGTTGGTTTATCTTCAATCTCTTTTATCTCTTCTTCTAGCTCTTTAAGGTTATCTTCTCTTTTTATATCTTCAATCTTATACTTAAGTTTTGATTCTTCAAGTCTTAGAATCGTATCTTTTGTATATTTATCCTCTAAAAGTTTAAGTTGTGTTAGTTGATTTCTAATATATGTTAAATCTTTTGATTTAGGGACAATATACGGAGTTACTACTATTACTAAATTTATCTTATCTTTTCCATCTACAGTATTTCTAAAAAGATTACCTATTATAGGAAGATCACCTAAAAATGGAACTTTATCTACAATATTTTGTTTTTTATATTTTGTATATCCACCTAAAATTACTGCTTCACCTGTACTTACAATTGCACTTGTGATTAACTCTTTTTTATTTGCATCTGGCTGTGAATTAGTTTGTTTACTACTTACATCTTCAATCTTTGTAAATATATCTAGTATCACTTTATTTTGATTTGAGATTCTAGGCTTAACTTTTAGTGATAGTCCTATATCTGCTCTTTCAAGTTTTGGTGTTGCATTTCCATTTTTATCTGTACTTGACCCCATCTGTATAGATTTTGTTGTACCTATATAGATTGAAGATTCTTTATTGTTGATACATAAAATTGATGGTTCAGAGATAATCTCTAATGCATCGTTATTTTCCAATAAGTTTAGCGTAGTTCCCAAAGCTAAAGCTTCTGTAAATTTTGAGTTCCCCTGAGTAGTAGTTGTAACTCCATCAACTGTTGTAGTTGAAGATGTAGGTGTTCCAAAATCTAGGTCAAATCCACTTGGTAGAATCAAATTAGACCCAGACATACCACCTAATTCAGCTGCCATTGTAAAAATTCCAGAATTTGTTGCCCTACCAGCATTTAGTCCATATCTAATACCAACATTTCTAATGCCAAGTTGACTAACTTCCATAATCTTAGCAGTAACATAAACTTGCATTCTTTCAACATCTAACTTTGTAATCAATTTATTAAAATAAGATATTTCATCTTTTGCACCCATAAGAATTATTGAGTTTGATTCCTCATCTATAGATACAAAAGGTTTGCTTTTGATTTTATCTTTTGTATATTTAGTTGTAATAATTCCATTTAATATTTTTACCACACTTTTTGATTCTGCATTTTTTAGATAAACTACATCTACAACTTGTTCAATTAAACTACCTTTTTTATCTATATTTTGAAGATATTTAACTAAATACGCTACATTTTTCTTTTTTCC
>JAYEOQ010000092.1:0-3408 GCA_034723215.1 Campylobacterota bacterium
TTGAACTATTTTATATGAATAATAACTCAATTGTATCAAAAGATATGATTATAAATAAACTTTGGAATAGTGATGAGACATTTAGTGATGGTTCAATTAGAGTTTATGTAAATCAAATAAAAAAACTTTTTGATGATGAAAATAGTTTTAAAATATCAAGTATAAAAAATATTGGTTATAAAATAGAGTATTAAAATATATGAATACAAAATATAAAGACTTTCAAATATCAAACCTTATTGTTGTTATATTTTCTATATTAATCGTTTTGGTTATTAATAGTTTTTTAATTGAAGAGTTTGGATTTACTAAAGATAATTTTGTTTTGATTACTATATTTTTATTAATAGTAGGTGCATTTTTATACTATTTTTTAAGTAAACAACTTTTAGAGTCTCTATTTAAAAGTGATGAAACAATAGAAAATCAAATAAAAGAGACACTTCACGAACTAAATACACCAGTTGCAACAATACAGATGAATACAAAAATATTGCAAAAAAAAGAACAAGATGAAAAAAATATTGCAAGATTAAGTAGAATAGAACAATCTTGTGAAAATTTACTTGACCTATATAATCAAATGGAATATGGGATAAAAGAGCAAATAGACAAAGTTCATAGTGAACTTTTTGATATAGATGAGATTATAGTTAATAGTATTGATAAATTTACAGATATAAAAAAAGATATAACAATAGAGTATAATAAATCAACACTCTTTATTAATGCAGATAAAAAAGGATTTTTAAAAGTGATCGATAACCTTATCTCAAATGCAATAAAATACAATAAACCAGATGGTAAAATTATAATCAATTTAGAAAATCATATCTTAAAAGTAAGTGATACAGGTATAGGGATAGATACACAAAGTTTATTTCATATTTTTGATAAATATTATCAAGAAAATAGTCTAAGTAGTGGAGTAGGATTAGGGTTAAATATCATAAAATCATATTGTGATAGATACAAGATAGATATAAAAATAGATTCTAAAAAAGATGAAGGTACAACATTTTATTTAGATTTAAAAGGTTTGGTGAATAAGTAATGGCAATAAAAACAATAAAATACAACAACAATAAATTTTTAATTAATTATGATATAGTGAATAATGATAAAGAAAATATAATAATTTTTCTTCATGGTTGGGGTAGTAATAAAGAGATAATGAAACAAGCTTTTAGTAAGAAACTAAGAGGTTTCAAACATATATACATAGATATGCCAGGATTTGGTAGAAGTGTAAATGATGTTATTTTAAATACACAAGATTATGCAAATATTATGGATAAGTTTAATTTAGCTATGGATATTGATTCATCAACTATAACTGTATTAGGTCACTCATTTGGTGGAAAAGTAGCAACACTTTTAAACCCTAAAAACTTAATACTTTGTAGTAGTGCAGGTATATTAGAAACAAAATCTGCAAAAACATTATTAACAATTAGAATGGCAAAAGTATTTAATAGATTTGGTTTAGGAAAAGTTACAAAGATGTTAAGAAGTAAAGATGTTGATAAGATGTCTCAAAATATGTATGAAACATTTAAGAATGTTGTTGATGAAGATTTTAGCCAAAGCTTCAAAGAGTTTAAAAACAACACTCTTATATTTTGGGGAAATCAAGATGAAGCTACAACTTTAGAGTCTGGAAAAACTATCAATACTCTTATATCTAATAGTAGTTTTAAATCATATGATGGGGATCACTACTTTTTTATAAAACATAGTGATGATATTTGTGATATAATAAAAAATAAAATAAAATAGGATTTTGATTAAAATGGAATATTTAGATATATTAACACATATATTAGTGGTGATGAGTTTAGGGTGGTATATGATTACCAATCTTCAGTGGTACAACTATAAGATACAACGGGTTATTTTAAAACATCATAAACAGCAGTGGCATATTGTATATTTTGCAACACCTTTTATATTGTATTATATTTTGCCAACTTTGTATTTTAATATATATTTTTATCTTTTATATCTTACAAGTTTTATATTTTGGAACAGAAACTTAGATAAGCCACTTGTTTTAACTTCTAGAGTTAAAAGATTTTTAACTCTATTGTTATTTATTACATTTGCGGTTGATAGTTTAGTTATGGCTAGTGCTGAGGGTACTTATGGATTGTTTTTACCTCTATTATTAACTTACGGTATAACAACTATCTTAGAAAAAATATTTTTTATGAGATATAAAGCAAATGCAAAAAATCATCTAAAAACTTTTAGAACTTTAAAAATAATAGCTATAACTGCCTCATATGGTAAAACATCAATAAAAAACTATCTTTATCAAGTACTAAATAAGAAGTTTAATGTCTATATGACACCACGAAGTGTAAATACAATAGGTGGAATAGTAAAAGATGTAAATGATAAACTACCAATTGCTACAGATATCTATATAGCAGAAGCTGGTGCAAGAGAGCAGGGTGATATAGAGACTATTGCAAACTTTTTAGAACCTCAGTATGCAATAATAGGAAGTGTGGGTGAACAACATATTGAATACTTTAAAACTTTAGATAATATTATACATACTAAAATGGAGATATTAAAATCTCCTAGACTTATCCATGGTTTTGTACATGATAGTGTTCCTATTTTAAAGTATGATACTATTACATCTTTTCCAAATAACTTAGAGATTATAAGAAGTGATTTAAATGGTATTTGGTTTGATATTACTATAGATGAAACAGTAGAGCATTTTCATGCTCCAGTGTTAGGTAGTTTCAATGCTATAAACTTAACTGCTGTAATCCTTATGGCAAAAGAGTTAGGTATGAGTATAGATGAGATAAAAGTTGCACTTCACAATCTAAAGCAAGTGGAACATAGACTTCATATATCAAAGATTGGTGGTAAAGTTATACTTGATGATAGTTTCAACGGAAATATTGAAGGTATGTTAGAAGCTGTACAGATAGCCTCAACGCATGATGGTAGAAAAGTGATTGTTACACCTGGAATTGTAGAGTCAACAATGGAAGCAAATGTAAAGTTTGCTCAAGCTATTGATGATGTGTTTGATTTAGTGATAATTACAGGAAATTTAAATGCAAAAGTTCTTGAAAAAACTATTAAAAAAACAAAGCCAATTATGTTAGAAGATAAATCAAAACTACAAGAAGTTCTTGCAAAAGAGACTCATTTAGGAGATTTAATTCTTTTTGCAAATGATGCTCCTAATTTTATTTAAATTTAAGGATATTCTACTATAATTCTGCCACTTAAAAGATACAATCTTTTAAACTAGTTCCGGCATAGCTCAGCGGTAGAGTAGATGACTGTTAATCATTTGGTCCCTGGTTCGATCCCAGGTGCCGGAGCCACTTCATAAACCCCACAACAATCGACTTTATAAGCATTTTGAAACAATCA
>JAYEOQ010000093.1:0-3386 GCA_034723215.1 Campylobacterota bacterium
AAAAAGTTTACAAAATTTAAATTAAGTCGTGGAAAAATGGCTAAAAAAGTTATTCAACTTTCTACTAAAGAGAGATTAAGTGATGATGTAACTAAAGATACACCGATTACACTTACTTTAAAAGCTTATGCTATAGAAAATCCAAAAGAGGTTTTTGTATTTAGAAAAGCCGTATTTATCTACCCAAGAGCAGATAAACTAAAATAAAAAATCTTAAACAAAAGATTTAAAACCCAACTCAAATATGAGTTGGGTTTTTTTATGATAAATAAGTAAGAAAGTTTATCCTAAACTTATAATAATAATCAAAAATATGATATTATTATATTAATAAAATCCCAGAAAGAGAGTTCTAAAATGCGATTCTTTTTATTCTTGCCATTACTAATTTTAGTATTTTATTACTTTGATTTAATTAGGTATACTGTCCCCGGAATTTTGAGTGATTCTAAATCAAGTGATAGTTAGATATTTCCTATACACTTATTGAGTTTTTTATCAAATGTTTTTACTGTATATCTTTTTGATTTTGCACATAAAATACAATCAACAAAATCTAAGTTTTTATTTTCAAATATCTCTAAAGATTTAATAATAGTATTTTTATCATTCATAACAATACTATCATGTCTCAAAATATCAACTAATGACTTTGAAATATCTTCTTTTTCAACTTTGTAAACTTTTAACAAAACAAATACTACTTCTGCTAAAACTTCACTTGAGATAGTACAGTTATTATTTACGATACACTCTTTTGATATGTTATACATTTCAAGATTGTCTTTAAGTAGAAATCTTAAAATATAATTTGCATCTAAAAGAATCATTTATATTTATCCATTACATGTAGTTCCCAAGCTTTATCTTCTAAATCTCTTTTTGAAGAATTAGCATATTTATTTAAGCTACCAGCTAAAACAGATATATCTTCTTGTTTTATTTCTTGAACTTCTTCTCTTTCATCAAGTGGAAACATTATAAATTCAACTTCCCTATTAAGATAACTATTTGGTATACTAATAGTAAAATTATTTTGTTGTGGTCTTATTACTTCTCTTAGCATTTTATTTCCTTATAACTTGATTTTAACATAAACAATATATCACTATCTTTAAATATTTATTTTAAGGTTAGTGTATATCGTAACTATAAATTCCGGGGACAGTATACTAATTAATTTCATTTTTCATCTTTTTTAGGTCTTCCTATTCTTGTTTTTTCTTCTATAAAATCTGTTTTATTATCTTGAAGTAAAAATTCTTTATAGTTTTCTATATTATTGATAATATCAGATGAACAAAGAAGTTCATCTTCTTGAACAAGATTTAATCTATACAAACAAGATGTATATTTATAATCCCAAGGGTATTTGATATTACTATTCTTTTTATTCTTGCCATTACTAATTTTAATATTTTATTACTTTGATTTAATTAGGTATACTGTCCCCGGAATTTTAGCAGTAACAAATAATATCAAAATAAATATAAATTGTTGATGTATAACAATTATAAAATAATATGCTATAATTCCAAAATAAAATATAAAAAGAGGAATAAAAAATGCCATTATTAGATAGTTTTAGAGTAGATCATACAAAGATGACTGCACCAGCAGTAAGAGTTGCAAAAACAATGAAAACAAAAAGAGGTGAGATTATCACTGTTTTTGATATAAGAATTTGTAAACCAAATGAAGAGAAGATGAGTGGAAAAGGTATCCATACTTTAGAACACCTATTTGCAGGATTTATTAGAGTATATTTAAATAGTAAAGATGTAGAGATTATAGATTGTTCACCTATGGGCTGTAGAACTGGATTTTATATGAGTTTATTAGGAACACCAAGTTCAAAAAAAGTAGCAAAAGCAGTTAAAAAAGCTATGGAAGATGTATTAAAAGTGAAAAGTGAAGATGATATTCCAGAACTAAATGTATATCAGTGTGGTACATATAAAATGCACTCGTTAAATCAAGCTAAAAAAATAGCTAAAAAAGTTGTAAAAAAAGGTGTAGGGACTATGTCTAATAAGAAACTTTTTTTAAGTAAAAAGAAGATGAAACAACTAGGGATATAGATGTCCAAAGAGCTAGAGCAATTTTCACAACTTTTTGGTATGACACCTAGTATATCTATTTTAGATATAAACAATAGTTGTGAAGATATAACTAAAACTTTAAATCGTTTGGTAGAACCAGAAGATGGAAAAGTTACAACTTTATATACAACTAACTTGAATGAATTAAGGGTAAAAGTAAAAAGGTCAAACTATGACTATGCAGTTTTATCCGCAAGTTTTTTAAATCAAGAAGAGAAAAACTTATTTATGAAAATAGTAAGTTTAGGATTAAGAGACTCTGGATACATTATTTTTTTAGAAGAGAAAGATAAACAAATAGATGAGATATATACACTACTTGAAGAGTATGATTTTGGTGCTATTAGTTCTATAGATATATTTGAAAACTATCAACTGATCATGGGAAAAAAACTCCATATGTGGGGTATGGATTGATAAAAACTTCTGATGGTTCATATACCCTATATAGCCAACAGTTTGAACAACACTATCATAGTGTAAAAGAGGGTGCTTTAAATGAGGCACTTTCAAAGCATATTATCCCTGCTTTTGATTTTCATAAAGGGAAAAAAGAGTTAAATATCCTTGATATATGTTTTGGTTTGGGTTTTAATACTATTACCACTTTGTACTATATCAAAAAAAATAATTTAGATATAAAAGTAAATATCTATTCTCCTGAGTTTGATAAAGAGTTGATAGAATCGTTGGTTGATTTTAAATACCCTGATGAGTTTAAAGAGTTTGAAGATATTATCAAAACTTTATCAAAAGATTTTTACTATGAAGATGATAGTTGTAAAATAGTGCTATATATTGGTGATGCAAGGGAGTATTTAAAAGAGTTAAAAAAAGATGATAAATATTTTGATATAATATATCAAGATGCATTTAGTAGTGATGTAAACAGAACACTTTGGACACAAGAATATTTTGGACAAATAAAATCAATTTTAAACAATGATGCTATTATCACAACATATTCAATCGCAACTCCAATAAGGTTATCAATTTATAACAATAGCTTAGAGATATATGAGTACAAACCAGATAATTCAAACAAAATAACAGTAGCACTAAACACAAAAGAGATATATAAAGAGAAAAGATATAAATATATTGATATGATACTAAAACAACAAAGAAATAAAACAGCAAAACCATTAAGAGATTGAAAATAAAAAAGGATGAAAAATGAATGAAAATGAACAAGTAAAAGTATTTAGAGTAACAGTAAAAAAAGTGATTAAAAGATTAAGTTCAGTGGAAAACTGTAATATAGAAAATTTTAAAGATAAGGTT
>JAYEOQ010000094.1:0-3376 GCA_034723215.1 Campylobacterota bacterium
AGCATTATATATTGAAGCTACCTTAAACATTGGCGACAAAGGTTATTCAGTAGAAAAATAAAAAAAATTTTGAGAATTACAGTATTCCATCTCAATATTTATGTATCAGTTAATAGTGCAATTGCACATTGTATTTGTGAAAAGTATGAGCGAATAGTTGTATGGATGTCCATACACATTAATAGACTTTTTAGTCTATAAAATTTATATTTAAGGATAAAATATGGATAAAAGAGAAGTTAGAAGTATCATAGATGATATTTGTAAAACTGTAAATAATAATGAGGTAGAAGAGATTATTTACGAACAAACAACAAAATTATATGAAGCACAAGATAAAAGCATAATTCTTGAAAAAATTGTAGATGAGCTTGAAAAACAAGGCTTAGACCCAGAAAGTGTGATAGAACAATTTGAAGAAAAGTTAAATATTGAGTATTCTGGAAAAATAATAATAACACTCAATGAAAGCTATCAACCATCAGAGTGGCTGGAAAAAAAATTTGGTATAAATATTTATACAGATTTCACAGAAAAAGATGGATTGGCAATTATAAAACCAAACAAAAGACCACAAACAATTAGTCGTTCTCAAATTGCACAGGTTTTTAATGATATAGCAATTGACATACAAAAAGCAAATAATAATAATGTATATATTGAAGTTGAAAAAACTTCTAAGGGTATTGTATCAATAGTTCAACAAAGATTAGTTGGAAAGCATATAAAAAAAGAACATATTTCTATGAGATATGGTAGATTTGAACCACATAAATCTATGTTATGGGACAAAGGTTATTCAGACCCGTATAGCTATTTTAATCGTTTTTATGCCACTGAATATATGAATATAGAACAAACAAATGAAAAACCTATACCACCATTGTTTGATAAGCTTATTTCTAATCTTACAAACACAGATGAAGAAAAATATGCCTTAATTAATTGGTTAGCTTACTTTTACCAAACATTAAAAAAATCAACAGTATCTTGGATTATTAAAGGAGAAAAAGGAACTGGAAAAGGTATTTTAATGTCAATTTTACGAAAAATATATGGTACTGATTACATCTATAAAGAGAGTGATGCTAAAAGTATTATTAATCAATTTAATAGTCAGTGGAAAGATAAACTATATATTATTTTTGAAGAGGTTAATTTTACAGACCTAAAAGCAGATAGCTCAACAATACATAGTAGATTAAAGGATATGATTACTGATACATATATTAATATTGAAGGTAAAGGTGCTAATAAAACATTAAATTATCCTTTTTATTCTAATATGATGTTTTTTTCAAATAAAGAAACACCTATTGAAATAGAAACTGGGGATAGAAGATATAATATCGTTGAAGCCCCAAAAAAACTTACAGATTGTAGTTGGTGGGATGAAGATAAAACAGCAGATGCTATGATAAATGAGCATAAAGAGATTGCTGAGTATTTTGCTAATTATAAAACTTGCCCTATTCAATATAATAAACTAATTGATAATGAGACAAGAAGAGAGCAAATTGAAGAAAGTCTTGAAGATGACTTATATTTTATTAATAAAATTATTGAAAATGATACAGAGTGGTTGCTATCACACTCATCACTTAGAAATTCAATCAAAAGTGATACTTATACTTGGGGAAATCATATAAATTTTATTTTCAATAGAGAGAATCTATTTAAAGGTAAAATTAGAATTTCTAAATCAGATTTAGAAACAATATTCTATCTTATTTATAATAAAGACTTGAATACTAAACTATTGAAGAAAAAAGGCTATGAATATAAACCATATACAATTAAATCTTATACTATAAATTGCTATGTTATTGACTATATAAAAATAAAAACTTCTAATATAGAAAGTATTGATGAATTAAAACTAATTGAGAAAAAAAGTGTTGTTAATGACTTAGATGATGATAGGCTTGTAGCCAAATCAAAACCTAAAATCAATCTAAGAAAGTCTAATAAGCCTAAAAAATTAAATAAAAACCCACCGTTGATATAGAGTTATTATGAGATTAACATTATTAACTGAACCTAAATATTATAATCAATGTACTGAAGAGATGGATGATACTTTTTTCTTAAAAAGTTTTAGTGGTGCAAATTATGAAAAAATATCATATCAAGGTTCATATACGCAAGTATTTCAAAATGTAACGGGAATTGATACAATTGAAGATTTGAATGAGCTTTTGAAATATGGACAAGAAGTATATGGATGTATTATTCAAGGCGAACCAATCAAAAATGATAACAGGCAAAAAAGAAGATTGATACACGCAAAAGAAAATGAAAAAGATGGACAAGCTACAATAAAAATAAACTCTAAGATAGGTATTTTTATCGTTGATGTTGATGACAAGCCAAATCCATTTTGTTGTATAACTGATGAAAGCAAACATATAGATTATATATATCAAGAACTTGCAAAAATAGATACATCATTTATAGAAACAAGCTCTATATTTCAGTTCAGTTCATCAGCAGGAATAAAAGAAGGCTCTTGCTCTCATATATTTTATATCTTAGATACTGAAAGAAGTTCAGAAGAGATGGAAGCTATATTTACAAGGTTCAATAAAATATCTATGGATAATGATATGAATATTGGTTTTGATGGCTCTGTAAATAGATTAACTCAACCAATTTACTTAGCAGACCCACTTTTTATTAATGGTGCTGTTAATCCAATAGAGCAAAGATACTTTAAACGGTTAGAAAAAAATGAAAGATTGTCATTTAATGAAGAACTTTGGAAGCCTAAACCAAAAATTAAAAGAGCTGAACTTATTACAATAGATGATGAACTAAAAAATAATATTAATAATAATGATTTACAAAAAGCAATAGAGAGATTTAATAGTTTTTCTGAGTCTTATAAAGGTATGGGTGGCTTTGTGGGTTATTTGAAAAATATGAGATATGAAAAAGACACAGTTGAAAGTGCTTGGGAACATTTTTATAGTGGGGACAATTTTACATTAGTACGACCAACAACTGCAAATAATCATACCTATAACAAATTCAATGAGTGCTGGAACCAAATAACATATACTGTAAATAAAATAAAATATTTTCAAAATATATATAATACAGTAATATTAGCGACATCAAATACATTTAATAGTACATATTGTATTTTACCAAAAATGGATAAAGATAATTTAATCAAGTTAAGCTCATTAGTTGATGATGATAAAGAAGTGATATTATTAATCTCAGATAAAGCATCAGAATGTTTTGTGAAGTTTTTATTTGATTTCAAAAGAGATAATTTTCTTTTAAATTGGTATATATCAATAAGCTATAAAGATAAGGCTCTTTCAAAAGAGAAAATAATAAAGAACAAGTTCAGACTATTTAAAGAGTT
>JAYEOQ010000095.1:0-15654 GCA_034723215.1 Campylobacterota bacterium
ATTTTATATCCTTTTTTATTTTGTATTATAACAGATGGTACTTTAATAATATAGTGAAGATATACTATTTTCCTAAATTTATTCTATTTAATATATCTTCCCATCTATTTAACTTTCCCCACTCTATATTTACTTTTTTATCTAAGAGATTGTTTTTTAATGTATAGTTATTAACTTCATTAAATAGTACTTTTACTTTTAAATCTTTTCTTTTATTTAAATGTAATACTCTCCAACTAAGATTGTCCAATACTAAAGGGATACTGTTAGGTGTTTTAAAATAAAGTAGTACCATATGCATCCCTTTTGCTCTTTGGACTTTTACAATAGCTAGATAGAGTTTCTGTTTTTGTATCCCTAACTTGGTTAGAGTGAAATATTTAGTTATTGCATACTCTTCACAATCTCCACGACCATTTATTAGAAACTCTTTGGGAGTTGACCAGTGGTCTTCATTATTTTGTGCAACAGCATCGTGTTCTGGTAAAATTCTATTTATAAAACTGTTAACACGATTTAGTTTTTTAATTTCATTATATTTTTTTGTAGTTTTAATAAAGTTGTTAAATTGTTTATATCTAGCAACTATTTGACTATGATAAAAATGATTTTTTATCACCTTTTCATCATTTTTATTAAGAGTAAATGGGTCTGAATAAACAATAGATGAAAAAAGTATAAAAAAGAGTAAAATAGTTTTCATAGCTATTCTTTCCTAAAATATATTGCTCTATATAACATAGGTACATAGTATAGGTTTAGTATAGTTGCCCAAAGTATTCCAAACCCCAAAGCTACAGCCATTGGTTGTAATATAAGTGATTGACCAGACGCAAAAAATATAAGTGTGCTAAGTCCTAAAATAGTAGTAAGAGATGTAAGTAAAATAGGTCGTAAACGCAAGAGGGCTAACTGTTTTAGCTCCTCCAAACTTTTTGCTTTTTGAATAAAGTCCATCATAATAATACCATCATTTACAATAACACCAGCAAGTCCAACTATACCTATGAGTCCAGGCATAGTTAGGTTTAGTCCCATTATAAAATGGCCTATAAGAACACCTAAAATTGATAAAGGGATTGTGCTTAAAATTATAAATGATTTTACAATAGAATCAAACATCCAAACAAGAGATATAAAAATAAGAACAAGAGCTATAACAAACGCTTCACTCATCTCTTTTTTTACTTTTTCATTCTCCTGCTGTTCCCCTTTAATATTCACTGTTATATCTTTATCTAAGTTATCAATAATAGGTTGAAGTTTTGCATATACTTCATCACTAGTTATTTCATTTAGAGAGGCTGTTATACTTTGTACTCTTACACCATCTTCTTTAAATATTTGGCTTAGTGTTGGTATCTTTTTAAACTCAACAATATCTTTTAATAACACTTTATTTTGAGTATTTGGGATAGTTAATTCAAAATTATTAAGTGATAGTTTATCATCTTTATTTTTACTTTGAAATACAATATCAACTATCCCTGTTTGATCATACATTTTGCTCATTGAAGCTTTAAAATAGTATGGTTTTAAGCTATTTACTATAGAAGTTTCATTGAATCCTAAATTTTGCCCATAACTATTCACGCTAAATTTTAAGTCAAGATTTCCAAGAAGTATATCATCTGCAATATTTTTAACACCATCAATTTTTGATAACTCATTTTTTATAAGTTTAATAGCTTTATGGACTTTCTTATTATCACTTCCACTTAAAGCTAACTCAATATCATATTTAACTATACCAGCACCAGGGACATATACTTTTATCTCATCATAAGTTTTTGAGTTTAGTTCATCTTTTAACACTTCACTTATATTGTTTGCTATAAATTGTGCAGGTTGTTCTCTTGTCATATCAGTATCATCATATTTAGGACTTAAAATAGGATTGATATAAATATCAAAAAAGTTTGATGGGGCTCTCTCTTGAAGATTTATAAATAGATGAAAATAAAACTCTTCATTTTGAGGAAGCTGTTTTCCATCTAGTTTTAAACCAATAACAGAACTAATAGAATCTATCTCATCACCTAACTCAAAGTTATCAAGTATCTTTTTCTCTAAGGCGGTTACAATCACTTCAGTCTCCTCTATACTATGTCCAACACCAACAGAACCAGAAACATAAACTTGTGTTGTATCAAACTTTGGCATAAATTCAAATTTTAAAATATTTAGTAAAGTAAAAGTTGCAGTTAAAATAAACCCTACAAGAGCAACAATAGCAATATATTTCCACTTTAATACAAAGCTTAATATAGTTTTATATATTAGTTTATTTTTATCCCAAAAACTATCTGATTTTTTACCCTCTTTGTTTGCTTTAAATGTATGTTTTGCATGTAATGGCAAAAAGAAGAATGCTTCTACTAACGAACTAAGAAGCAAAATAGAGATCATAATAGGTAAAATTCGCATAAATACACCAGTCTCACCTGTCATAAGCAATATAGGTAAAAAAGCAAATATTGTTGTAGCAGTTGCAGTTAAAACAGCAGGATACATCTCAACAGCCCCATCAATAGCTGCACTCATTTTATCTTTGCCCATCTCAATATGTCGATATATATTTTCACCAACAACAATAGCTTCATCTACAAGCATACCAAGTGCTAGTAATGCTCCTAAAAGTGAAAGCATATTTAGACTATATCCTAAAGATTCGGCGCTAATAAGACCAATCATAAAACTTGTAGGGATACCAATGGCAACTACAAAAGCAATTCTTGCATTTATAAAGAATAATAGGGCAATAGATAACAATATAATTCCAAATAATATATTTGAAACAACAGTATTAAGTCTATTTTTTATCCAAACTGATGTATCTGTATATGAATCAAATTTTATATTTTTATATTTTGCTTGTTCAGTATCTAATATCTTTTTAATCTCTTTAACTAATGCTATACTATCTCCTGTAGTACCTTTGTTTATTCCGATTGAGATATTTGGTTTACCATTAAAATGTGAAATATTATTTACATCGGCTAAAGTGTAAGAGATATTTGCAATATCTTTTAAATAGATTTTAGTTTCACCTATTTTTAAAATAGTATCTCTTAATTTTTCTAAATCTTTTTCACCATTTTGACTACTAAGATAATAGTGAGTGCCTATATCTTTGATAATACCAGCAGGAAATATAGAACTCATTTGAGTAATTGCATTTATAACAGCTGATTTATCTAAATTATATCCCTCTATTTTGGATTCATCAAATGTGATAAGTAACTCTTTATCACTATCACCCCAAATAGTTATACTACTTAAATCTCCAAAACGGGTTAATTTACTTTTTATATCAGAGGCTACATAAAGCAGCTCCTCTTTTGACTTATCTCCATATATTGCAACAGTTATTAGAGGAAATGAGTGTGTTACCTCTTTTACAATAGGCTCTTCCATATCTGATGGTAGATTTGATTTTGAAGATGAAACTATATCTTTTATATCATCTATAACTTCACTTACTTTATAACCACTTTTTAAATCAACTTTTATATTAAAAAAACCAGATTTTACAATAGTAGAGATAGTATTAGCTTCATTAACATTTGCTAAGTCATCCTCTATTTTAGACACTGCCATAAGATCAAGCATATCACTACTTGCACCTGCATAACTACCTGTAATAGATATAGCATCAAGTGAAGATGGTGGAAATATCTCTTTTGGTATCTTAAAGTATGAAAATACAGATAACATAAAGATAAATAGAAGTAACATATAGTTTAGTATTGGTTTTTCAAGACCAAATTTTATAATTGATTTTATCATATATCTAATCCTCTAATAATCTTTTAAATTCATCTTTATTTGGTAATACTGTCAAATATTTACTTGCAAATATTTGATTATAGTTTTGAGGTAAAGTCATCTCTACTAGTGTTTCACTTTTATCTTTACAAAGTATTATACCTATTGTTTGATTTTCATCTTCTGTTTTTTCATATCTATCAAAATAATTTACATACATCATCATTTGACCTATATCTTGATGCTTTAACTCTCCAATTTTTAAGTCAATTACTACAAAACATTTTAAAAATCTATTATAAAAAACTAAATCAACTGCAAAGTGTTTTTCATCTATGGTTAATCTTTTTTGTCTAGATACAAAAGTAAAACCTTTTCCAAGTTCTAGTAAAAAATATTCTAGTTTATCTATTAATTTTTGTTCTAATTCACTTTCACTATAAAAATGTTGTTCAGGAAGTCCAACGAACTCTAAAATGTATGGGTCTTTTATCATATCACTAATTGATTCTATTATATGACCTTTTGTTGATAATTGATTTACTTTTAATTTATCAGAACTTAATTGTAGTCTTTCAAATAACCCACTGTTAAATTGTCTTTTAAGTTCCCTTAGTGTCCATGAATTATCAACTGCTTCTATCTCATAAAAATCTCTTTCATTTTGATTTGAAATTCTTGTAAGAAATATATAGTGTGACCAGCTTAGTTTGAATTTGTGAGACAGTGTCTCACATTTTTGAAATGTATTATAAAATCTTCTCATATTTTTAAGGTTATCTTCTGAATAACCCTTTCCAAACTCTTTTGTTAACTCTATAGCTAAGTTTTTTAAAAGTGCCTTTCCATAAGTAGCACGACTTTTCCCCTCTTGCTCTTGTTCAACTATCTTTTTCCCAATGAGCCAATATGTTTGGGTCATAGTTGTATTTATAGTTGAGTATACTTTGTTTTTAGCATTTTGTAGTAGTAGTTTTATATCTTCATAAAAGTTTATTTGTTTATTTTGTTTTAGTTCCATTTTATATTCCTAGAGTATTTAACTTCTTTTCTTTCTGAAGGTACCACTTCATTGTTTTTAAGTTTTTCTATTAATGTTTTTGGAATAGTGTATGACATATAAACTCTTTTTTGTTATTTAAATATATAATTATTATATCATATTTTATTTAAGTAGAATAAAAAAGCCCTATCAAAATTATTGATAGGGCTTTTATTTTAAAGATAAATTTAGTTTACTGCTTCTTAAGATACTTAGTAAGAATCATAATTCTTGTACCGTTTACACGACCTTCAATATGCTCTTCATCATCTTGTGGTAGTCCTATATTTCTTACCGCTGTTCCTCTTTTTGCTGTGAATCCTGCACCTTTTACCTCTAAATCTTTAATAATAGTTACTGTATCTCCAACTTCTAAAACTACTCCATTTGAATCTCTATGGATAGCTTTTGATTCTTGTGCTACTAAACCTTGTTTTGCCCAATTTAAAATATCATCTTCTAAATATAACATATCTAACATATCTTGATTTTTTAGAATAGTTAACATTCTGTATGCAACAACTTTAACAGCATCAACCTCACTCCACATTGAGTCATTTAAACAGTGCCAGTGGTTTTCATCTATTTTATCATTATCTTCTAATTGCTCTTTACAGACAGAACATACAAGTATAGATTGTTGAACAGTTCCATCTGATGGAGATACTTCATATACTTCAAGATTGTCTGTTGATCTACATAGTTCACAACATCCACCACTTCTTTTTATTAGAGCTTCTTTGATATCCATTTTTTACCTTATTGTTGAAGTTTTTTGAATTATAGCTAATAGTATATAATATATTCTTTTTAATTATATTGTTTATGGATAATATAACCCATCCCATAATTTGCTTCTATTATTTTTGTACCTAACTTAAGATTTAGTCTTGAGACTAAATTTCTTACTTTTTTATCATTTCCATTCTCTCCAAAAATATCTTTTTTTATAGTCTCTACAGATAAAATTGAGTTTTCTGCTTTAATAAAAAGGTTGAAAAGTTTAACCTCATTTTTTGTTAGAGGAAATGGTTCATCATCTTTTAAAAGAATTTTTTCATTTTTTATCCATACATAATTATCTTTTAGCTGTATATTATTTTTAAATTTTTCATATAGATTATATTTAACAACAATCTTTTTAAGAAGCTCGTTTATATCATATACATCATATGGTTTTATAAGATATCCATCAATTCCTGATTTTATTGTTTGTATAAAGTATTCCGGGTGAGAGTGTGCTGAGATCACTATAATAGGTGTATGTAGATCTATCTTCCTTATATTTTCAATCATAGTAACACCATCAACAACAGGCATATCTAAATCAGTAAATATAATATCACATGAATATTTTTTAAATATTTCCAAACCCTCTTGACCATCACTTGCTGTGTATATTTTGTTAAAATAATGTTTAAGCATATTGTTTGCTTGAGTTCTTATCTCTTTCTCATCTTCAACATATAAAATATTTAACTTTTTACTTATATTTGTGATAAAAGATAAATTCTTTTCTTCGTTATCAACATTCAAGTTCAACTCCCATTAATAAATAATAAACATACTAACATAAATCTATTTAATATGAAGTTTAATTGTATTAAGGATATAATCACTTTATGATAAATGAACATATAGAATTAGGTGTGATAAACACTTTAAAAGTAAATAGAGATACAGAACCAGGACTTTTTTTAGAGGCACAAGATGAAGAGGTTATACTCCTTCCAAATGCTTATGTAACTGATGATATGGATATAGATGATGAACTTGATGTATTTGTATATAGAGACTCAGAGGATAGACTAGTTTGTACTACGGAACAACCTTACGGAATGAAAGATCAATTTATAATATCTAAAGTTGTAGATACTATGAGATATGGTGCTTTTGTTGATTGGGGATTGCCAAAAGATCTTTTTGTACCAAGAAATAAACAAAAAACCCCTTTTGAAGTTGGCGATACAAGAATTGTAAGAATTGTTGAAGATGTTGAAACAAATAGACTTATAGGTGTTGAAAAAGTTACATCTTTTTTAACAAAAGATACAAAAGGTTTAGAGGTAAATCAAGAGGTTAGACTTCTTATTTTTGCTAAAACTCCACTTGGATTTAAAGTGATTGTAAACAATATGTATGAGGGTCTTATCTATGCAAATGAGATATTTACAAAACTTGAAATCAGTAATGATATAGTTGGATATATTAAAAATATTAGAGAAGATGGAAAGCTTGATATATCACTTCAACCTGTTGGAAAAGAGGCATCACAAGATGTTAATACTCAAAAGATAGTAAAGCTTTTAAAACAAAATGAAAACCATCTTCCTTATAACTATAAAACAGATGTAAATGTTATAAAAAAAGTGTTTGGTATAAGTAAAAAAGCTTATAAAAGGACACTAACAACACTTATTGACTCTAAAACTATAGAATTAGATGATGAGGGTATGAAGCTAAAGGTATAGTTAAAATGAAAAGGTCAATAGTTTTAGTAGAGCTTATCTTTTCTATTGCCCTTTTTTCAATTATTGCTATTTATAGTATGAATATATTAGTATCTTTGTATGGAAAAAACAATATATCAACTTTACAAACACAAAATAATATCAAACTCGAAACAACAAGATTGTTTCTAATCAAAAACAATAACTTTACAGATATAAGATATATAGACTCAACTTTATATTTTAAAAATAATATTTTATTAGATGAAATATCTAAGTATAGTTTAACAATATCAAATAAAATAGCTACAATAGATATTTGTATAAAAAATAATACAATTTGTCAAAAATGGAAGATAAAAACTTTATGAAAAACAATAAACCTGCTTTTGTTTTGATAACTACAATGTTTTTAGTTGTTTTATTTGGAATATATAGTTTAACTATTATGGAAAATAACACTTTTAGTTCAAATTTAAATAGATTAAAATACCTACATCTTCAAGCAAATATACATATTGATTATGTAAAAGAGTTTATTGAAAATTCAACAGATATACAAATAGATAATTTTAGTTTAAATGATGATAGATATAAGATGAAAATAGTTAATAAAGCAGGTGAAAATTATTCAACTAAATATTATATTTCTATTGAAACAAAAGATGATACACCTGTGCGATTAAGCCAAATAATTATAAAATGATAAATATATAATAAAGGTAGATAAAATGGATAGATTATATGCTCCTTGGAGAACTGAATATATTGTAAATAATAGTAAAAAAATTGATGGTTGTGTATTTTGTCATATAGTTAATAATAACTCATTAGAAGATGATGACGAGTTGGGTGTATTACATAGGGATGAAGAGTTTTTTATTGTTATGAATAAGTATCCATATAGCCCTGGTCATTTTATGATAATACCAAATATTCATACTGCAAATTTAGAAGATTTAGACCCTTTAGTATTTGCAAAGATGTCTCAATATGCTCAAAAAGGTGTAAAACTATTAAAAGATATTTTAAATGCACAAGGTGTAAATATAGGTATGAACTTAGGAAAAGCAGGTGGTGCTGGTATAGAAGAGCATATCCATCTTCATTTAGTTCCTAGATGGGGTGGTGATACTAATTTTATCACCACTATCGGTGATACTAGAATATATAGCAGTGATGCCCAAAAAGTTTATAAAAAGCTAAAAAATGTCGCAGCAGATTACTTTAGATAATAATACTTTTACCCTTATCCATAGGACAAATAAAAAGATAAAAAGGATAAGTTTAGCTATAGAAAATAAAGATGAGATAATCATCAAAACACCTCTAAAATTTAAAGTGCATAGACTAAAAGAGATTGTTTATGAATATGAAGATTGGATTTTAAACTCTATAAAAAAAGTACCTTTTAAAAATCAATTTGATTTTGTATCTGGTGGAAAAATTCCATTTTTAGGTACTCAATACCCTATGAGATTAAAACAAAATGATAAAATAAAAAATGTAAAGTTTACTTTTATTGATGAACAGTTTATAGTGGAGTACAATAATGAAACACAATCCTATGATGATTTTATAGGTGGACTTAAAACTTTTTATAAACATAATGCTATAAAAATAATAGACCCAATTTTTGATGAGTGGACATATAAAACACAACTATTTCCAAATAAAATAGGATATAGATTTGCAAAAGGTAGATGGGGAAGTTGTAGCTATGAGAACAATATCTCAATAAACTATAAATTACTACAATTTGATATAAAATGTATAGAGTATGTTGTGTTACATGAACTATGTCATATTGAAGAGAAAAACCACTCTAAAAAGTTTTGGAATTTAGTGAGTTCTTATATGGGTGACTATAAAAGTGTTGAGAAAGAGTTAAGGGGTAAACTTTTTTAAGTTTATATTTTATTTGTATCTATAGATAGTATTGAATTATCCATAATTCTTTGTAGTTTTTCTTCAAACTCTACAAGTTCTTGAGTTTTTTGTAAATATGCTAATAATAACTCTTGTGTTGATAGATTTTTGTCTGTAGTTAAAAACTTTTTAAGACCAGTTTCTAGTTTATTGCTGTTATCATCTCCTATATCGATAGTATAAGCAGAATTATTTATATGAAATGTTATATTTTTCAAATTTTACCATCTTTTTGCAACATATTTTTTATCATTAGTGTTACATCTTGATTATTTCTAGTGAATAGATCATTTTGATTTTTTAAGTCTCTAAGCTCATCCCTTAGTTTCTCATTCTCTTTGGTAAGAAGTTGAAACCTATTTGACATTTGATTTAGTTTATCTGTAAGTTGATCTAAAATATCCATGATTAATTTTATCCAATACAATCATAATTTTCTATTAAAACTATAACTATCAATAAATCTAAAAGATATAAAGTTTTCCAAAATAGCTACTAAAACAATAAAATTTATAAAGGAACTTCCACCATAACTAAACATTGGCAAGGGTAGCCCAACAACAGGAGCAAACCCTATAACCATAAGAATATTAACACTCATATTAAAAAACAGAAGTAGGGCAAGACCACTAGCAAATACACTTATCATATAATCTTTTTTAAAATGGTTATGTAAAATCAAAAGGTGAATAATTAATAAAATATATAAAAATATCAAGCCAATAGAACCTATAAAACCATATCTTTCAACAAATGATGCAAATATAAAATCACTTGTAGCAATTGGTAAAAATTTTAGTTGAGTTTGAGTTGCTTCATCTTTATTTTTACCAGTAATTCCACCTGAACCTATTGTTATCATAGATTGTTTTACATGATAACTAGGCTCTTCACTTATAAAATCATGTATCCTTTTCTTCTGATAATCTTTTATAAGATATGTATAAATTACAGGTGATGATATTGCTAAAATTAGGGCTAAACTTGCCAATATTTTCCAGTTTATCCCAATAAGAAATAAAACCCCATAACCCACTAATAGTAAAACAAGTGCGGTCCCTAAATCTGGTTCTTTTGCAATTAAAATAAAAGGTAATAGAATATAAAATGAGAAATATATAAAATCTTTTAAGTTATATCCGTCTCTAGGTGGTGGTCTATTTGAAATTAGGAATCCAAGCATTAGTAAAAAAGCTGGTTTAAATAACTCTGATGGTTGGATAGTCATATTTGTACCAGGGATATCAAGCCATCTTGTAGCTCCAAGTTTTGTAACACCAAAAAACTCTACACATAAAAGTAAAAATATTCCAAACCAATAAACCAAAGGTATAAATTGTGTTAATTTTCTAAATGGTATAATAAATACAATAATAAATGCAATAGCAGATAATAAGAAGTAAATTAATTGTTTATGTGCTAAAATCTCATTTATTTCGCCAATTAAATGATGAGAGAGAAATACTAAAGGTAATATTAGTAAAATTAATTCAAAATTAAAATGAGAAATTATCCGTTTGTCAAAGAAGTATACCATAAGGAATAGTAACTAAATATGAATGAAAAAGAGTTTATATCAGAAGAAGAGATACGACTAGATATGTTTTTATCTGAAAAATTAGATGAAACAAGAAATCAAATAGACCATTTGATAAAAAAAGGTTTTGTGACAGTACAAAATAAGAAAAAAGCAAAAAGTGGACTAAAGTTATATATAGGTCAAAAAGTCACTGTAAAACTACCAGAAGTTGTTAAACAAGAAGCTTTACCTGTTGATTTTGATGTTGAAATAGTGTATGAAGACGAGTATTTTATGGTTTTAAATAAACCATCTGGTGTTATTGTTCATGGGGCTGCTAGTGTAAAAGAGGCAACTTTGGTTGATTGGTTAAAAAAACAAAATATATCTTTATCAACAATTAGTGGGCAAGAGAGACATGGTATAGTTCATAGACTTGATAAAGGTACAAGTGGTTTAATAGTTATTGCAAAAACAAATGAAGCTCATGTTAAGTTATCTGGTCAACTTGAAGATAAAACTATGGGAAGATACTATCTTGCATTTATAGATCTACCACTTAAAGATGATATGATAATAAATGAACCAATTTATAGAAATCCAAACAATAGACTTAAAATGGGTATTGTTCCTCATGGTAAATCAGCAAAAACAGCTTTTGTAAAGTTAGAATTAAGTAAAAACGGACAATATGAGTTAATAGCAGCAAAACTTTTTACTGGTAGAACACATCAAATTAGAGTTCATCTTGAATCTATTCATAGACATATACTAGGTGATAGTTTATATGGTTTTAAGGGCAATACAGATAAGATAAAAAGAGTTTATTTACATGCATATTGTTTATATCTTAAACATCCAATAACTGGGGAAGATATGAGTTTTAACTGTATGTTACCAGAAGATATGAATAAATTTTATAAAGATAATTTTGATGGAGATGATTATAGTGAAGAGATTAACGACAAGTTTATTACTGCTAAGTTCAATAGTATTATTTAGTGGGTGTGAAAAAAATTTAGATATAGCAGAAAAACCAAAAATTGATTTAAATATGCCTGTTGTAGATTTTACATCTGTTAAATCTATATCAGGTATAGATTCAATCGCTTTAGAGTGGAAAAGTATCTCAACTGCGGGTATAGATGGTTATCATATTTATAGATCAAATATGCAACTAGATGGTACAAAATTTAAAAGAGTAGCGACATTAGACAACAAATATATTACACACTATCTTGATACAGATTTAGATGCTAATAGTAAGTATTCATATACAATATCATTAGTAAATTCACAAGGTATAGAGTCAGCTCCAAGTGAAGCGATTATAATATCTACATTACCAACTTTTGATTCAGTTAGTTTAATACAAAGTATAAGTAATCTTCCAAGGCAGATAAAAATATTGTGGAGACCACATAGTAATCCAGCAGTTTCAAAATATATTATTGAAAGAACATCTCCAACTACATCACAGTGGAAAAAACTAGCAGTTGTTAAAAAAAGATTCAATATTGAATATATAGATGAAGATTTAGGTGATAATGAAACTTATACATATAGGATAAAATCTATAACTTTTGATGGTATAGAATCAAATAAAAGTGAATTAACAACTGCAACAACAAAAGCTTTACCAAATCAAATAAATGGTTTGTCTGCAACAAGAGACCTTCCTAGAAGTATACAACTTTCATGGGGTGAATCATCTACGAAAGATGTTGTTCATTATAATATTTATAGTGCTACAAGGGTAAATAGTAGATTTACAAACATAGCTCAAGCACCTGTTGCACATAATAGATATGATAATAAAATAGCCCAAGATGGTAAAATCTTTTTTTATAAAATTACTACAGTTGACAAAGATGGCTTAGAGAGTAATATTGAAGAGGTTGAACCTGTAATTGGTTCTACTCTTTCAAAGCCAAAAATACCAAGAGTTACATTGGCTCAAATTCAAGGGAATAGGATTATTTTAAATTGGGAAAAGTCAGATAACAGAGCTGTATCCTACAATATTTATAAAAGTGAAAAGCATGGTTGGAGTACAACAGATGAGAAAGTTATACCAAATATTGAAGCTTTAAGATTTGAAGATACTGATGTTGTAAGGGGTATTGAGTATAAATATAGAATTCAAGCTGTTGATAAATATGGTTTATTATCTAAAAAAACAGATAAATTATCATCAATGTTACCTAAATTAGTAAATCAGATAGATGAGTAGTTAAGTGCCACATATTTTATTAGAAAAACATAATGATATAAAACTTGATAATGGAAAAAATTTAAAGGCAACTTTTAATTTTATTGCAAAATCAAAATATGATCAGAAGATAGGTGCTGTTATTGAAGATAAAGAGGTTTTATTAACAAAAGTTGAAAAAAATGGAAATGATTTAATAAAACTTGATAACCCTACAAGACTTACACCTGTAAGTTTAATGAAAGAGGTTTTAAATGATTATGCCTCTATTGCAAACTCTAAACTATTATTTACAAACACACACTCTATTTATAATAGAATGGAAACAGAAAAAACTTATCTGAAAAATATAAGTTACTTTGAAAATGAATTTAAAACTAATAAAGAGATATGGGTAGAGGTTGGATTTGGTAGTGGTGTACATCTATTACATCAAGCAAAGCAAAATCCCGATAAATTAGTTATTGGTTTAGAGATACATACACCATCTATAGAACAAGTTTTAAAGCAAGTTAAACTAGACAATATTGAAAATGTATTAATTTTAAATTATGATGCTAGATTATTTTTAGAGTTTTTAGACTCAAATAGCGTTGGTAGAATTTTTGTACATTTTCCAGTACCTTGGGATAAGAAACCTCATAGAAGAGTTATGAGTGTTGAGTTTATTGAGGAGTCGTTAAGAGTTTTAAAAATTGATGGAACGCTTGAATTAAGAACTGATAGTCCGAACTATTTTGAATACTCAAGTGGTTTATTGGACCACTTTAAAGATTATCCATCAACTATAGAGAAAAATAAAGATTTGGCAGTTACAAGTAAGTATGAAGCAAGATGGAAAAGACAAGCTAAAGATATATGGGATGTCACTATAGTATCAAATAAAAACTCTTCAGAAGTTATTCTTGATGGTGATTTTTCTTTTTCTCATATAGAGGATATGGATAGATTAAAAGAGAGAATTAAAGCTACAGAAACAATAAAAGATAAGTTTTTGGTTCATTTTGAAAATATTTATGAGATTGATACAGTAGAAAATAAAGGGTTATTAGTAAAAGTTACATTTGGAAGTTTTAATAGGCCAGTAACTAAATATATAATAATACAAAATAATGAAGCAAGATATTTTCAAGGTGATCCAATAAAAACAAAAGTAAATTTAATATCACACAAAATGATTTTAGAGACAATTAGATAAATGATTTTAGCAAAAAATATAACTATTGCCTATGATAATAAAAGAGATATTATCGAAAATGGAAATTTCCATATAAAAGAGAAAGAGTTTATTTTTATTAGTGGTTCAAGTGGAAGTGGAAAATCAACACTTCTAAAGTCATTATATGGTGAGTTGTTGGTAAAAAAAGGGGAACTTTTTGTTAATAAAATTGATCTAACAAAAAAAAATAATAAAAAAATTTTAAATCTTAGAAAGAGTTTAGGGATAGTTTTTCAAGATTATAAACTAATTTCTGAATACACAATTGAAGAGAATATTATGTTGCCATTGGAGTTGCATAATTATGATGATAAAGTTTCAAAAGCACAAGTTAATAAGTTATTAAAACTAGTTCAATTAAGCCACAGAACAGGAGCATATCCAACAGAATTAAGTGGTGGTGAACAACAAAGAGTTGCAATGGCTAGAGCATTAGCACATAACCCAAATATTATTTTAGCTGATGAACCAACAGGAAATCTTGATGAGTATTCAGCTAATGTTATTTGGAAGCTTTTAAGAGATGCCAATGAACATTTGGGTATTACAGTTGTAGTAGTAACTCATACTATCCCCAAAGATTTTGGTATAAAATATAGGCGATTAAATATTGATGATGGAGTTATATATGAGGCATCTTAAGTCTTTTTTATCTTTTACTATCCCTTTAATTATTATGCTTATAACATTTAGTATCTATCTTGTTGTAAATAAAGTTGTAGATAACTATAAACAAAATATTACAGATGATTACTCTATAATCGTTATATCAAATACCCCTATGAAAACTTTAGATTATATCTCTGGAATAAAAGTTAAAGATATAAAAATATTAAAAAGAGAGAATATAATTAAAGATGTTAAAAAGAATCTATCTTCATCATCTTTAAAACTATTGAAAAATAAATTACCATATTTTTATCAAGTTTATTTAGTAGAGTTTCCTACAACAACTAAACTAGAGGAGATTAGAAAAGAGTTAGTCTCAATACCAAATATAAAAAGGGTAGAGACTTTTTCAAATGACCATAATAAAATATATTCACTTTTAATACTTATTCAAGATATTATAATTGTTCTATTTATAATTATTTTATTACTCTCTTTTTTCCTATTATCTCAACAGATTAAAATTTGGTTTTTTGAGCAAAGCCAAAGAATATCTATCATTCAACTTCATGGTGGATCATTATTTTATAGCTCAAAACCAATTATAAAAGTTATGATAATAAGTACGATATTTTCTATTGTTTTTGTAACTATATCTTTGTTTTTTACAGTGAATAATATATCACTTTTTATAGGACCAGAAATTTTAACACTTATCCCTACTATTAATGATCTTCAATTTGAGTTGGTAAAAATTACAATATTAGCTTTTTTAATACCAATTATTACTTTTTTTGGATTACTAATACAGCATAAAACAAGATAATGATTAAAATATTTATAATAGTTAACTTGATTTTATCAAGCTTATATGGTTCAGTTAAAGATATAAATAATAAAATAAAT
>JAYEOQ010000096.1:0-3331 GCA_034723215.1 Campylobacterota bacterium
TTATGAGCCCGTCGAGCTACCGTGCTGCTCTATTCCGCGAACTGAAAGTTAGTGGATGGGATACTAGGATTCGAACCTAGGAATGTCAGCACCAAAAGCTGATGCCTTACCGCTTGGCGATACCCCAACACTTTTAAAAAGTCTCTCTCTTTTTAAGTGAGGGGATTATAGTTAAAAAATCTATATTTGTCAAGGAATTTTATGATAAATTTTAAAATTTTAGATATAATCATAAAAAAATATTATAAGGACATAAATAATGTCAGCTATACAAAGAGTAAAAGAAGCAATAGAAGAGATACAAAAAGGTAATATGGTTATTATGCTTGATGATGAAGACAGAGAAAACGAAGGTGACTTGGTTTATTCTGCTATATTAAGTGATGATCAAAAAGTAAATTTTATGGCTACTCATGCAAAAGGTTTAATCTGTGTTGCAGTTACAAATGAGACAGCAAATAGACTTGAGCTTAACCCTATGGTTACATCAAATACATCATCTTATGAGACTGCATTTACAGTTTCTGTAGATTGTGCAAAAGCTAGTACTGGTATAAGTGCAGGTGAAAGAGATGATACTATTAGAATCTTGGCAAACCCTATTAGTAAAGCTGTAGAACTTGTTCGTCCTGGGCATATCTTTCCTCTTATTGCAAAAGATGGTGGGACACTTGTACGAACTGGTCATACAGAGGGGTCTATTGACCTATGTAAACTAGCAGGTTTAGCTGGTGAAGCTGTTATTTGTGAGATTATGAAAGATGATGGAACTATGGCAAGACGAGATGATCTTGATATATTTGCAGATAAACATAATATGAAACAAGTTTATATCTCAGATATTATTGAGTATAGAATGGCAAATGAATCTTTAGTTGAAGAGATCAGTAGTGAAGATATTGAGTTTTTTAGTACAAAAGCTATAAAAAAAGTTTTTACTGATCATCTGCAAAATAAACATACAGTTATTCAGTTTGGAGAAGTATCAAACACTTCATTAGTAAAGTTTCATAATGTTGAAGATGATATAAATCTATTTTTACATGATGATAAATTACAGTCAATGTTAAAAGCGATCAATTATTTACAATCAAATGGTGGAATTCTTGTATTTTTGGATAATAAACAAGATAATAAAGAAGCTATAAAAGATTTTGGTATCGGTGCTCAGATTTTAAGTTCTTTGGGAGTTTCAGAGATTAAACTTCTTTCAAGTGGTGGCAAGCACTCTTTTATAGGTCTTAATGGATTTGGTCTTCATATTGAAGAAGAGATAACTATAGAGGGTTAAAATATCCACCCGTAATAATACGGGGCTTAGAACAATTTAACAGAATTGTTATTTTGTTCTAGGATATTATTTATATGTTTTATATCTTTACCTTTAAGATATAGGGCATTAAAATTTAATTTTTTTATAGATAAATATATCTCTTCATCAGTAAAGAGTGAAACATCAATAACTTTTATTATTGCATAGCTATAAAACTCTTTTAAAAATTCAATCTCTTTGTTACAAATAATATCATTTGAATTTGCTAAAATAAATCTATTTGTTTGCCCTAATGATACTGGTTGAGTAGATTTATTTATAAAAATCGGTTTAAATAGTTCAAAACTATTTAATCTTTTTATATCTATTTTATAGTCAAATAGTTCCAATATTTGTATAAAATAGTTAAGATAAACTTTGGGTAATCTAATATGCTCAAAAAATTTATCCTTATAAGAGAATGAAATCTCAAATAAAGAGTGGATAGTTAAGTTTTTAATATCATAATCTTTTGTTGTCAAAATATTTATATTTGGGGATATTGCTTCTATAAATTTAAGATTTGTACTAAAAATTGTTTTATCATTGGGTAGGTTATTTAAAAGTTCAAAATCTTTTGTAATATTATTTGTTAATATTTCTGTTTTTTCAATCAACTCTTTTGTTTTAAATAGATTCAACAGTTGATAAAAAACTTCATCAACTTGTATAAAAACTGATTTTCTTTCAGAAAATTTATATCTTAATATATTTGTTTTTGCTTTTGTAAGATTTTCAACTTTTATCCAAGCTATCTCATTATCAGTAATTAAAGGCTCAAAGTCAACAATAATTGCAAAAATACCTTTTTGTATCGCTTTATTTAAATCATCTTGATTATCGGTAAAAAATGCGTCACCATCATTAACTTTAGTAATCTCTGTATGTATTTGAGTGACAAATGATATTGCAGGGGCATTTAAAAGTTTACCCTCTACAATGTCTGTTAAAGAAGATATTTTCATAAGTTAAATTAGCTTATTTTTGTACCAGTAGTTTTTGACTTTTCTGGTCTTATTAAACATAAACCATTTTCATCTTTTGCAGCTAAAAGCATACCTTCACTTAGCATACCCATAAGTTTTGCTGGTTTTAAGTTTGATACTACACAAGCTTGAGTACCAACTAACTCTTGGGCTGAATAAAACTCTTTGATACCAGCTATTATTTGTCTTGGATTTGCTTCACCAACATCAACTTGAAGTTTAAGAAGTTTTTTTGACTTTGGAACTTCTACAGCTTCAACTATTGTACCGATTCGAAGTGTTGTTTCAAAAAATTGGTCTATTGTGATGATGTTATCCTCTTCCATTGTTGAATCCTCTTTCCCTTTTTGTTTTAGAGACTCTTTTCTTGGCTTTTCAACTTTTTCTTCTGCTTTTTGTATATCAGCAGTTGCTAATAGTTCAGATTCAATTCTAGGGAATAGGGCATCTATTTTAGTAACAGTTATATCTGATACGATACCTTTGTTTACTATTAGCTCTTGGTATGTTTTATTGTTAACTGTTATACCTAGCGACTGTGATATTTTAGATATTTTTTCTGGCATAACACACTCTAAAAGAACTGAAACTTTTGCCATAATATTAACTATAAGTGCAACTAAAGCCATTGCTTGATCTTCTCTTCCATCTTTCATCATATTCCAAGGCTCATAGTCACCAATAGCTTTGTTTCCAATTGTTAATACTTTCCATAGCTCTTCAAGATATCTATTTAGTTGCATATTATAAATCAATGGTTCTGCTTTTTCTAAAATAGCATGAACTTCATCTAGCTCTTTTTGGTGGTATTTAGCTATATCTTTACTTGTAACTTTAAAGTCAAAGTATTTTCCACTCATACCTTGGATTCTATTTAGTAGGTTTCCTAAATCATTTCCTAAGTCTGAGTTGATTCTATCCATTAAAGCTCTTTGAGAAAAGTCACCATCTTGACCAAATGGAACTTCTCTAAGCATAAAGTATCTAAATGCATCAAGACCATAAGCATCTGCAACCTCTTTAGGGTTTACAA
>JAYEOQ010000097.1:0-3328 GCA_034723215.1 Campylobacterota bacterium
TAAACATAAAAGTATTTGTTGAGTCTATACAAAGTGATGAGTGTTTTAATAAGTTAGAAGCTTTAGGTGTTTATGGAGGTTGTAGATAAAAGTAAATATTTATCTACAAGCTAACTAGTAATAATTTTATATTTTATTTTTAGTACTTTCGTGTTACCATACATTACAGTAAAATGTTAAGGAGTGTATTATGTTAAGAAGATTATTACTAGTTGGTGTTGTTAGTATTTTTAGTTCTAGTGTACTGATTGCTAAACAAGTTCAAGAGATTAGAGAGTCTACTATTTTATATAAATTAAAAGTTGATGCTACTGCTGCACAGCTTAAAAAATTTAATAATTTAGTTAATAAAAACAGTGTTTTAACAAAAAAAGTCTTAAAAGGCTCAAAAACTAATGTTGTAAAATTTAAAAACATTAAAGGGCTTGAGAAACAGTTTAGTAAACAGTTGATGGATACAGGTGCAGTTAAATTTGCTGAACCAGATGTGAGTATCCCTCCCCATACAGTTCCAAATGATCCGCATTATGGTGTGCAGTGGCATCATACAACGATAAACTCACCTCTTGCATGGGATAACACACAAGGTTCAGATTTAGTTAAAATTTGTGTTTTAGATACTGGTGTAGATACAGATCATCCTGATTTAGTTGGAAACCTAATATTACCAGGATACAATGCATATCTAAAAGTAGATGGCAATGTTGAAGATATCTATGGACATGGTACGGGTACTGCTGGTGTGGTTGGTGCTGTTGGAAACAATGCAGAGGGTGTATCTGGGGTGAATTGGAATGTTGGAATTATCCCTGTACAAATAAATCAAGGTGAGATAAGTAGCTCTGCATATATTTCAGATATGGCAGTTGGTATTGAATGGTGTGCCGATCAAGGTGCAAAAGTTGCAAATCTAAGTTATGGTGGAGCTCAATATTCTACTATAAGTGAATCTGCTCAATATCTTCGTGATAGTGGTGGTTTGCTTTTTATGTCAGCAGGGAATGATGGTACAAATAATAGTATTGACACTTATCCTGATTATAGCTCATTTGTAGTTGTAGGATCAACAGGTTCAGATGATATTAAAAGTGATTTTTCCCAGTACGGTCCATTTGTAGATGTGGTTGCACCTGGTGAAAGTATAGCTACAACATATTTAGATGGAGGTTATGTTTATTATAGTGGGACATCATTCTCTTCACCTATGACTGCCGGTCTTGCAGGTTTGATATATTCAATCAATCCTGATTTTACACCTGCCCAAGTGGAGAACTATATATTTGACAGTTCTGTTGATTTAGGTGAATTAGGAGATGATGACCTTTATGGTAAAGGTAGAATAGATGCTGGTAAAGCTGTAGTTTTAGCTGTAAATCATTTATCACCAAACAATCCTCCTGTTGCTATTGCCACATCTAATAAAACTGTTGGAGAAGCACCACTAAATATAGTTTTTGATGGGAGTGAATCATCAGACAGTGATGGAGCTATAACTAACTATATTTGGACGTTTGGTGATGGTAATCAAGCTAGTGGTGTGACAACTGAACATACATATCAAAATGAAGGTAGTTTTCCTGCAACATTAACTGTAACAGATGATAGATATGCAGAAAACATATCTGATCCTATTGCTATAGAGGTTACACCTAATCCAAATATTATTGAAACACCTACAAACTTAGCAGCTGTTGTTGATGAAGATCTTAATAGTGTTACTTTAAACTGGTCTCATAACTTAGCTAACTTATCTATATTTGAGATTTATAGAGCTAAAAAAACAAGAGGTAAATATATTTATGATTATGATAATCCATCAGGTACAAGTGAAGTTAATAGTTATATAAATGAGGCTGTAGATGCTGGAGATTACAGATATAAAGTAAGAGCTGTCGGTATAAATGATGGTATCTATTCTGAGTATAGTAATGAAATAGCAATAAAAGTGGAAACATCTTTACCTACAGACCCAGAGCCTGAACCAGAACCAACACCAGTAACTCTTGAGACTCCTGTTTTAAGTAGTTCAGTTAGTGGTTCAACTATCACTTTAAACTGGTCACATATTTGCCCAGCTGAAGAGGAGTGTAGATACTATCTACAAAGAGCAGATAAAGCTGTTGATAGAAAAAACTTTATAGAGATATATTCAGGGTCTGAAAAATCATTTGAGGTAACAGAAACTGCAGGTACATATTATTATAGAGTATATGCTAAAACAACTAGTGAACAATCAAGTGATTCAAATATAATCACATTTAGAATTAGATAAAACACTTAAGCGTTATACTAATTTAAGGTACAGTATTTATACAGAGGTAAAGCCTCTATTAACCATAAATACTGTATCATCTTTGCTTATTAATATTAAATATAGTTAACCAAAAACAAAATATTTTTTATACTAGCCAATAGCAAGGGAAATAACAAAAATACAATGGCAATAATAGACTTACAAAAAATCAACAAACAATACGATATAAAAGTTATACTAAAAAATGTAAACTTTACACTACAAGAGAAACAAAGAGTTGCAGTAATTGGTCAAAATGGTCAAGGAAAATCAACTTTTATGAAAATAATCACAAAAGATGTTGAACCAGATAGTGGAGAGATAGCTATTGATAAATCATTAAAGATTGAGATGCTAGACCAACAACCAAAGTTTAAAGCTGGACAAACAGTAAGAGATGCAATTGAAGAACAACTTGTAGAGTTAAAATCTGCACAAAGAGAATATGATGAAGTTTCACTACTATTAGCTGATGATTGGGAAAATGAAGAGCTACTAAATAGACAAGCAAAACTTACAACATACCTTGATCACCACAACGCTTGGGACCTAGATAACAAAATCCAAAGAGTTCTTATGGAATTTGACTTAAAAAACTATGAGTATAAAGATGTGACACTTTTAAGTGGTGGGGAACAAAGGAGAGTTGGACTAGCTGGACTTATACTTAAAAAACCAGATGTTTTACTTCTTGATGAGCCTACAAATCACCTTGATGTTTATATGGTTGAGTTTTTAGAGACTATTTTATTAAAAGAGAATTTTACCCTGCTTTTTATATCTCACGATAGATACTTTTTAGATAATGTTGCTACAAACATTATAGAGATTGAGGGTGGAACACTTACAAAATATAAAGGTGGATATAAAGATTATCTTGCACAAAAAGAGCAAAATCTTTTAAATCTTCAAAAAGAACACGACAACTTAGTAAGGGAGCTTCGAGCAGAAGCACACTGGATGCAACATGGTGTAACTGCAAGAAGAAAAAGAAATGTTTTAAGAAAAGATAACTATTTTGACCTAAAAAAGAGC
>JAYEOQ010000098.1:0-3299 GCA_034723215.1 Campylobacterota bacterium
CAATTAACTCAGATAATGACACTTCATCATTAATATATTTGTATGAAGTCTGATATGTTTTAAGTATTAAGGATCTTGTTTTATATTCCATTAATAAACCTGATTTACCATACAATTCATTTAAAAGTGCATCAGCAACTTCCGATAATTTATCTTTTGAATTTGGTATTTCTTCATGATGATTTTTAGGATATTCAATATCTCTTATATATCCAAGTAACTTAAATATTTTATGATATATTTTATATCTTTTTTTTAGTTTTTTAAAAAGCAATTTTTTTTCAATAGATATTTTTTGTGTTTGTTCCCATGTGTTCTGGTCATCTTTTAATTTATAATAGTTAAATATTGCACCAGCCATAGATACAGCAACAGCACCTAAGGCAATAATTATTTCTAAATTCATTATGTAACCTTTTTTTTAATTACTGTACCAACACCTTCACATGTAAATAGTTCTAAAATTAAAGAGTGTTCAATTCTACCGTCAATAATATGTGCCTTATCAACACCACCTTCAATAGCCTCTAAACAAGCATCAACTTTTGGTATCATACCTCCAAAAATAGTTTCATCAGCTTTATATGAATCTATTTGTTCTTTTGTAAGTGTAGATAATAGGTTTTTTTCTTTATCTAAAACACCAGTAATATCAGTCATAAATAGAACTTTTGTAGCATCTAAAGATTCTGCTATTTTACTAGCAGCTAAATCAGCATTAATATTAAATCCAGGATGATTAGGTTCAGCACTATCAGCTATTGGAGCAATTACAGGGATAAATCCCTCCTCTATTAAGTCCAATATCATATCAGAATTAACAGATGTAACAGCACCTGTATATCCAAACTTTCCATTATCTTTTGCAATAGCCTCTATACAGTTACTATCTTTACCACTTATCCCAATAGCCTTTGCACCGTGATGATTTAGAAGTGATGTTATATTTTTATTTATATCTCCACTTAAAACCATCTCTACAACTTTCATACTATCTTTACAAGTAACTCTATGACCATCTACAAACTCAGATTTTATATTAAGTTTATTAAGCATACCAGAGATTTTAGCACCACCACCATGAACAACAATAGGTTTAATACCAGTAAGTTGTAAAAGTGTAATATCTTGAGCAAATTTTTCTTGTAACTCTGGAGATGTTTGAGCAGAGCCACCGTATTTTACCACAACAATTTTACCACTAAACTCTTTAATATATGGAAGTGCGTCTAGTAGGGTTTTTATTTTTTCTTGTTTTATTTTCATCTATTTTCTTCTTTTTTTAAAAATATTTGTTTATCATTATCTAAAGTATCAAAAAAACTAACTATATCTTTTAAGTTTTTTCCAATAGCTAACATATAACTATCATCTGTTATTATTGCACCACTATTTACTAATAATTTCACAACATCTAAATGATTTTCTTTAATTGCATAATCCAATGCAGTAAAACTAAAAAAATCTTTACTGTTTAAAGAGACATTATAAGATAACAACACATAGATAGATTCAATATCATTGTTTTTAGCACAACTCATCAAAAGAGAAAAACCTTTTTCATCTTTTGTGTTTACATCTGCTCCATTTCGAAGTAGTATCTCTAATTGACCCATGGTGCTATTTATATATTACCTAGTAAATTTAGCAACCATTGCTTTTGCAGCAGCTTTACCATCAGCAGCAGCTCTTACAGCTAAGTCAGCTCCCCTTACACCATCACCACCAGAATAAATTTTTTCATTTGATGTTTGATAGTTTTTATCAACTTTTATACCGTTCCATCTATCCATATCAAGATTTAAATCTTCAATAAATTTTGGTAACTCTTGATCAAATCCAAGTGCTAATATAACAATATCAGCCTCCTCCAAATAATCACTATTTTCAATTATCTGAACAGATTGTCTACCTGTTTCATCAGCTTTGCTCATTTTAGTTTTAAGAAGATTTACACCGTTTGAAGATATAGAGTTTGGACTTACATTAAATACAAATTCAACACCCTCCTCTTTAGAGTTTACAACCTCTTTTTTACTTCCAGGCATATTTGCTTCATCTCTTCTATAAAGACATTTTACAGATGATGCACCCTCTCTTACAGATGTTCTTACGCAATCCATAGCAGTATCACCACCACCAATTACTACAACTTTTTTATCTTTTACATCAATAAAATTTTCAACTTTTTCATTGAAATTTCTTTTTTGAATATTAGTTAAGAAATCCATAGCTAAGTGTACATTTGTACCATCTTCTCCATCTATTCCTGGATATTTACCTTTTGTAGCACCAATACCTATAAATACAGCATCATGGTTTGATTCTAACTCTTCAAATGATTTATCTTTTCCTATTTCACAGTTTGTATGTAAAGTCATACCAGCATTAACTAACCAATCAATTCTTCTTTGTACTCTATGTTTTTCAAGTTTAAAACCAGGGATTCCATAAGTTAAAAGTCCACCAGCTTTATTGGCTCTTTCATACATAACAACATCTACACCCTCTCTTAATAAAAATGTAGCAACACTTATTCCAGCAGGACCAGAACCAACAATTGCAACTTTTTTACCAATTTTTTCTTTAGAAAACTTAGGTGTAAGCCCATTTTCAAATCCTGTTTCACTAATATGTGTTTCAACAGAACCTATAGTTATCGCACCATGAGTATCATTTAAAGTACAATCACCTTCACATAACACATCTTGAGGACAAATTCGCCCAAGAATTTCAGGGAAAGGTGAAGTTTCATTTGAGATATTAAATGCTAATTCTATATCATTGTCTGCCGTTTGTTTAAGCCATGCAGGGATTATATTATGCAAAGGACATTTATTATGACAATATGGATCACCACAACCTATACATCTATCTGATTGTTCACTAGCTTTATTTTTATCAAAAACAGTATAAACTTCATCAAAATCTTTTATTCTCTCCATAACCCCTCTTTTAATTGGGTTAGCTCTATCTATTTTAGTAAAATTTAACATTTTCTTAATCTCCCTCATCTGGGTTTAAAGGTAATACTTTCATATCTTTTGGTTTTACCATCCAGAAGTTTCTAATCTCTGATCTAAAGTGTTCTAATATATTTTGTGCTTTTTCTGATTGTGTATGTGCAACATAATCTTTTAATAGATTCTTTAAATATATTCTTTCTAACTCTGTATCATCTGTATCAATTCTAAGTGCTTCAATTAACTCTTGATTCATATTATCAATAAATTCTCTTTTATCATCATAAACAAAAGATAATCCACCAGTCATACCAGCACCGAAGTTTATACCAGTTT
>JAYEOQ010000099.1:0-3281 GCA_034723215.1 Campylobacterota bacterium
GAAAAACTTATAAAATTAAAGATAATATTAAAGAAAAATAGGTTATAAATCTAGCAAAATTATTTATAGGAAAAATTAATATGTCATTAATGATAACAGATGAATGTATAGCATGTGATGCTTGTCGAGAAGAGTGTCCAAATGAGGCGATAGAAGAGGGTGATCCAATATATGTGATAGACTCTGATATGTGTACTGAGTGTGTAGGTAATTATGATGAACCACAATGTATTGAGGTTTGTCCTGTTGACTGTATCGTTTTAGACCCAGACAACCAAGAAACAGCACAAGAGTTACAGTTTAAATTTGATCAACTAGAGATAGAAGAGTAGAAAATGGCAAAAATTACAACCATCATAGATATTGGTTCAAACTCAATGAGGATGGTTGTTTTTAAAAAAACAAGTAGATTTGCTTTTCATTTAATAAATGAATCAAAATCAAAAGTTAAAATATCAGAGGGTTGTTATGAAAACAATGGCAATCTTCAAGCACTTCCAATGCAAAGAGGATTTGATGCCTTAAAATCATTTCTTCAAATAGCAAAGAATTTAAAATCAAGAAAAATATTATGTGTTGCAACTTCAGCTTTAAGAGATGCACCAAATAAAAAAGTTTTTATATCAAAAGTATCAAAAGAGTTAAAGCTTAACATAAAAATTATTGATGGTTCTATGGAGGCTTATTATGGTGGGGTGGCAGCTTTAAATCTTATATCAAGTGATAACTTTACAACTCTTGATATAGGTGGTGGAAGTACAGAGTTTGCTTTTATAAATGATAAAAAAATTATAGATACTATCTCTTTAAAAATAGGTACGGTCAGAATAAAAGAGTTATATTTTGATAAAAATGATTTATCTGGAGCAAAAGAGTATATCCATACACAACTATCACAAATCAATAAAAAGTTTGATACTATAGTTGGACTTGGTGGAAGCGCAAGGGCATTAAGTAGAATCATATTAGCAAAAGATAGCTATCCAGTAGATAGTTTACATGGATTTGAGTATAAAGTATCAAAAAACATATCTCTTTTTGAAAATATAATAGAGGCATCAAGCAATAAAGAGTTAAAATCTCTAGGTGTTGAAAAAGATAGATACGACACTATAAAAACTGGAACTTTTATATTTAAAACTATTTTAGAATATTTTGAAATAAAAAAAGTTATTACAAGTGGAGCAGGGGTGAGAGAGGGTGTATATCTAGCAGATATATTAAGAACTTCAAATCATAAGTTTCCTTCTAATTTCAATATAAGCGTAAGAAGTTTACTTGATAGGTTTGTTGATGATGAGTCTCAAAGTGCATATCTTGGAAATAATTCAAAAAAAATATTTGATATATTGAAACCTGTTCATAATTTAGATGAAAAATATAAATCTATATTAGTAATCGCTTCAAAATTACAGCTTGTAGGTTTATCTTTAAATTTTGATAAAAATGAAGATCACGCTTTTTGGTATATTTTAAATGGATTAAATTATGATTTTACACATCAAGATAAGATACTTATTGCTATAGTATCAAAATTTACAAAAAAATCATTACCAACTAAAAAAGATATAAAAAAGTATAAAAAACTATTACCAAACATAGAGATTGTAAAATGGTTGAATTTTATGATGACATTAAATATGTCATTAAATAGTGAATTTACAAAAACTATTTATGAATATAGTTTAAATGATGAAAAATTGTTAATAACATCAAAAAACAGACAATATTTAGTTCAAAGAGCATTAAAAAAGATTGAAACACCAATTAATTTAGAATTGGAACTTGTATAGTGAAGATTTGTATTGTTAAGCTATCTGCTATGGGTGATATTATCCATGCTATGGTTGCTTTACAGTTTGTTAAAAAACAGTTACCAGATGCCCAAATAGATTGGATAGTTGAAGATGGATTTAAATCAGTTCTAGAAAATAACCCACATATTGACAATGTTTTACCAGTAAATTTAAAATTAATTAAAAAAAATAAAAGTGAAATATTTAATCAATTAAAACTATTAAAAACTTATTCAAAAAACAACTATGATGTAGTTATAGATGCACAAGGGTTATTGAAATCAGCAATTGTTAGTAAAATAGTTGGAAGTAGAGTTGTTGGTAGTTATATAGCTGGATTTGATAAAGATTCAATTCGTGAATCAATTGCTAGTTGGTTTTATGATAAAAAAGTTTATATCCCTTATGAAAAAAATGCTATAGATAGAAATATAAAAGTTATATGTGAACCTTTAGGTATAAAAGTAACTAAAGATGATATTTTAGATAAAGAACCATTTTTATTTAGTTTGGAATCTACAGTAACTAATAAAGAGAATAAAATTATTTTTGTAGTTGGAGCTTCAAAACAAAATAAAATATACCCAAAAGAGAAGTTTTTAGAAATTATCCAAAGATTAGATGAAAAGGTTTTAGTAGTTTGGGGAAATGAGGATGAGTATCAAATTGCTTTATGGTTAGAAAAACAATCATCTTTAATAGAGGTTGCACCAAAAGGGAATTTAAATGATTTAAAATTAAATATTTTAAATTCAAAGTTAATAATAGGTGGAGATACAGGTCCTACTCATATGGCTTGGGGATTGAATATCCCATCTATTACAATTTTTGGAAATACTCCAGAGTATAGAAATACATATTTAACTTCTATAAATAAAGTTATAAAATCAGACAGCTATGTAGATCCTTTAAATCTTGATAAAAATGATTTTTCTATTGATGAGATAAAAGCTGTTGAGATTGTTAATATTGCAAAGGGGTTATTAAATGAACAATAAACCAAAATATCATATATTTAAAAATACACAATATGCAATAGATGGTTTAGTTCATGCTTTTAAAACAGAAAGCTCTTTTAAACTTGAATTACTAGCTAGTATATTTATCATACCATTAATATTTATACTTGATATGGAAACAAGTTCTAAACTTGCACTACTTATTACTGCTTTTTTAGTTCTTATTGTAGAGTTACTTAATAGTGCTGTTGAAAATGTTGTTGATTTAGTAACAAAAGATATTCATCCATTAGCAAAAAGTGCAAAAGATATAGGGGCAACAGCTGTTATGTTTAGTATTATTTTACATTTATGTTGTTGGGTTTTGGTACTAATATAATGAATAAACATCAATTTAGGTATTATCTTTATAAAGTTATACAATCTTTTTTTAAATATACACCAAATATAATAATAAAATATTTTTTAATCTTTCTGGCAAAAATATTAAATAAATTAAATAAAAAGCATATTAATATTGCAAATG
>JAYEOQ010000100.1:0-15448 GCA_034723215.1 Campylobacterota bacterium
ATCAAACTCTACACTACTTCCATCTTGTATCTTATCTTCAAGTATCATATCAGCTAACTTATCCTCAACTATCTCATACAATGCTCTTTTAAGTGGTCTTGCTCCATATACTGGATCAAACCCTTCTAAAGATATAAACTCTTTTGCTCTTGAAGTCATAGTAAGTGTTATATCTCTTGATGCTACTTTTAAAGCAATTGAGTCAAACATAATATCAACAATATTTGTAATCGCTTCAAGTCCAAGTTGTTCAAAGATAACTATATCATCAAGTCTATTTAAAAACTCTGGTCTAAAATGTGATTTTAAAGTATTTAAAACTTCACTTCGGCGTTCCTCTTTATCACTAATAGTTATAATTTTATGGCTTCCTATATTTGAAGTAAGAATAATAATTGTATTTTTAAAATCTACTGTTACACCTTTGTTATCTGTTAATCTTCCATCATCTAAAACTTGAAGTAATATATTAAAAACATCAGGATGGGCTTTCTCTATCTCATCAAACAGTATCACAGAATAAGGTTTTCTTCGTACCGCTTCTGTTAGTTGACCACCCTCTTCATATCCAACATATCCAGGAGCAGATCCAACCAGTCTTGATACTGATGTTTTTTCCATATACTCCGACATATCAAATCTGATTAATGACTTTTCATTATCAAATAGAAACTTTGCAAGAGTTTTTGCAGATTCAGTTTTACCAACACCTGTTGGTCCTAAAAATAAAAAACTACCTATTGGTCGACTCTCATCACTTAAGCCCGCTTTATTTCTTTTAATTGCTCTTGATATAGCTTTTAGTGCTTCATCTTGCCCTATTACATCTTTTTTAAGAACATTTTCAACCTCTAAGATTCTTTGTTTTTCTGTTGTAAGCATCTTATTTACAGGGATTCCAGTCCATCTTGAAACTATACTTGCTATTGCATCCTCATCAACAAAGTTTCGCAGTAATGTTCCAGACTCTTGCATCTTTGCCCATTTCTCTTCGTTTTCTTTTATTTTTGTTTCAAGCTCTGGAATATCTGAATACTCTATTTTAGCTGCCTCTTCAAACTTACTATCTCTTTTTGCTCGTTCGGCTTGTCCTTTTAAGTTGTCAATCTCAACTTTAATATTTGATACTGCATTAAAAGTCTCTTTTTCATTTTCAAATTGTGCTTCAAGATTTCTTTGTTTCTCTTTTAAGTTTGATAACTCTAGCTCAATCTCTTCTAGTCTAGTTTTATTTTTATCACCTTTTTCCATCTTTAAAGCTGACTTTTCAACCTCTAAAGTTCCTATTTGTCTTTTAGTAGTTGATAACACAGTTGGTTCAGATTCTATTTGCATCTTTAATTCTGCTGCTGCTTCATCTATAAGGTCAATAGCTTTATCTGGCAAAAATCTATCTGTAATATATCTATGACTAAGTTTTGCAGCACTTACTAAAGCAGAATCATTTATAGATACATTATGAAAAGTTTCAAGTTTCTCTTTGATACCCCTTAATATTTGTAAAGCTTCATTTACAGATGGTTCATCTACATTTACAGGTTGAAATCTTCTTTGCATAGCAGCATCTTTTTCAAAATACTTTCTATACTCTTTAAGTGTTGTTGCCCCAATAGTATGCAACTCACCGCGAGCAAGTGCTGGTTTTAAAATATTTGCAGCATCCATACTACCCTCAGATGCCCCTGCACCTATAATTGTATGTATCTCATCTATAAATAGAATTATATTTCCAACTTTTTGAACCTCTTTGATAACAGCTTTTAATCTATCTTCAAACTCTCCTCTATATTTTGCCCCAGCAATTAATGCAGACATATCAAGAGATATTACCCTTTTATTTAAAAGAGAAGTTGGAACATCTTTATTCACAATTCTTTGTGCTAGTCCTTCTGCAATAGCAGTTTTACCAGTTCCTGGTTCTCCTAAAAGTATTGGGTTGTTTTTAGTTTTTCTTATAAGAATCTGCATCATTCTTTGTAACTGTTCATCACGACCTATTACAGGATCTAGTTTCCCATCAATCGCTTGCTTATTTAAATCTATCCCATACTTTTCTAAAGCTTCAAGGTTATCATCTCCACTTGCACTATCAACAGTTGCACCACCTCTTATAGACTCTAACTCTTTTTTTACTTCACCTAAATCTACATATTTACCTAAAGTATTTTTAAAAGCATCATTTGATAAGTTTGAGATTATCCAAGTATCAACAGCTAAAAAAGTATCTCCTGAACTTGTCATAAGCCCTTGGGCATTTTCTAGTGAACTTACAACATTTCTACTTATTACTATACTTTCTTTAGTTACACTAGAAACAGATGAAAGTTTATTTGCTATACTTTTTGTTTCTAACTCTATTGCTGTTTTATCTATATTTAGTTTGTTTAGTAGTTGATTTAATACACTTGATGTATTTGTTAGTAAGCCCCATATGATATGGATAATCTCTACTTCTTGGTTTTTATTATGAAGTGCAAGTGATAGACCAGATTCTATAGTCTCTTGCATTTGGTTTGTTAGTTTTTCAAATATTTTATTACTCATTTATATATCCTTAAATTATTAAAATTGGCACTCTGATACTGTGAGTGCTAATAAAAGTATATCTATTTAGTATATATTTGTCAAGTTTTAAGAATTAGTTAGTTTAACCAATCCTCAAAATATTTTATTTGTTCTTTTGTTCTTTGTGTACTAGTACCACCAAATGATGTTCTTGCATTCATTGAATTTCTTAAATTTAAATATTCTACAATCTCTTTATCTATATTTGATAGTTCACTTGAGGCATCTCTTATCTCTTCTATAGTTAATTCTGACATATCTTTTTCAAGTTTATTTGCCATTGCAACTACATCTTTTGTTATATAATAAGCAGTTCTAAAAGGGATATTTGCCTTTTGTACTAAATAATCAGCCAAGTCTGTAGCACTTAAATGCCCTACTTTACAAGCTTCTTCCATAGCATCTACATTTATAATAAGAGTATCCATAACAGCTGTAATAATATCAAGTGATATTTCAATAGTCTTAACACTATCAAATACACCCTCTTTATCCTCTTGAGTATCTTTGTTGTAAGCTAAAGGTAAACCTTTCATAACAGTAAGTAAACTCATTAGATTTCCATACACTCTTCCAGTTTTTCCTCTTAATAACTCTGGAACATCTGGGTTTTTCTTTTGTGGCATAATAGAACTAGTAGTTGCATACTCATCGCTCATCTTTACAAAACCAAACTCATAACTAGACCATAAAATCAACTCTTCACTTAGTCTACTTATATGCATAACTGAAGTTGAAATATTAAACAATATCTCCAAAGCAAAGTCACGATTAGAACTTGTATCAAGTGCAGAAACTGTAGGGCTGTCAAACCCTAATAACTCTGCTGTTTTAAATCTATCAATATTATGAGGAGTTCCTGCAAGTGCAGCAGAACCTAAAGGACAGTTGTTATTTCTATCATAAGAACTTTCAAATCTTTCAAAATCTCTTTTAAACATGTTTGCATAAGCTAATAGATGATAACCAAAGTTTATAGGCTGTGCATGTTGAAGATGTGTCATACCTGGGATTAAAGTCTCTGTATGTTTTGAAGATATCTCTACTAAAGTTTGAACTAAAGTTTTTAATTTTTCTTTTATAACTAAAGTTTTATCTTGTACATAAAGTGTAAAATCTGTTGCAACTTGATCATTTCTACTTCTTGCAGTATGAAGTCTTCCACCAGCATCTCCAATGATTTCAGTAAGTCTATTTTCAACTGCCATATGAACATCTTCGTGCTCTATCTTCCACTCAAATTTACCTGATTCTATCTCTGATTTAACTTGTAATAGTCCTGCCTCTATTTTTTGCTGATCTTCTACACTTATAATATCTTGCAAAGCTAACATTTTACTGTGTGCAATGCTACCTTTTATATCTTGTGCATAAAGCTCTTTATCAAACATAACTGATGCATTAAATTGATCTAGCAGTTTGGCATTTGTATTTTTCAATATCTGTTTATTTGACATTCTATATCCTTGTATAATTGGTCGTATTGTATCATAATCTAAATTAATCATTTTTTTGTTAAAATTCATTTATGATAAAAAAACAATTAATTATATTCGATATGGATGGGACACTTATTGATAGTGGTGATGTTATAGCAAACACTATAAATTTTGTTAGGACAAATATAGGGCTTGAAACTATAGAAAAAAATGAGATGTTAATACAATTAAATAATCCAGATATAAATGCAGCCGAGTACTTTTATGGCACTTCACATTTTACAGATGAACAAACTGAACTATTTACTAAATATTATGATGAGAACTGTATAAAAGATATACTTTTATATGATGGTATTAAAGAGATGCTTGAGTCTATCGATGAACATTTTATATTAACAGTTGCTACAAATGCCTCTGTTGATTTTGCAACAAAAATGATAAAACATCTAAATATAGATAAACACTTTGATATGGTTGTAGGAGCTTCTTGTGTAGAAAATCCAAAACCAAAACCAGATATGATACTTAAAACAATGGATAAATTTAATATCGATAAAAAGTATACAATTTTAATAGGTGATAGTTTAAAAGATAAACAAGCAGCTTTAAATGCTCAGATTGACAATATATTAGTAAATTGGGGATTTAGTACGCACGACAATAGTGAAGCTTTCTCTTGTAGTCAAAAGCTTACAAAAAGACTACTGGAGTTTAAATAAGTTTTTTACTTCTTAAACTCTAATGTTGAAATAATATTTATAAATTTTATAAAATCAAATGGCTTTAAAAGATAGTGTTCTATACCTAACTCTTCAGCACTTTTAATATACTCAGGTTCAGTATGTGCAGACATTATAATAACAGGTATATCCGCATCAATCTCCCTCACATTTCGAATAAGCTCCAATCCATCCATTACTGGCATATTTATATCAGTAACAATTAAATCAAAGTCACCACTCTCTTTAAATTTATCTAAAGCAATTTGTCCATTTTCTGCCGTTTCAAAGTTGGCTTTTAATTTTGAAAGTGTATCACTTATAATTGTTACTAAATCTGCTTCATCTTCAACAAATAATATTTTTGCAGATTGTAATTTAGCAATTTTTTCTTGCATCTTAGTCCTTTAGCTCATTCTTAGCTACTACTGTTTCTATATCCATTATTACAAGCATCTCATTATCTTCAAGCCTTACAAAACCTTTCAGATATTTTGACGGAATCGCAGATCCCATATCAGACACGGGATAAAGCTGAGTATTATCAAGCTTTTGTACATCATCAACTTTGTCAACAACAAGACCAATCATCCTGTTATCATCTGTAATTACAGCGATTACAGCTGTATTCTCATCATAAACAACTTCACCTGTTCCAAACTTTACTCTAATATCTAAGATAGGTACAACTTCACCTCTTAAGTTTATAAGACCTTTTACCCATTGACTAGTACCTGGTAATGTGGTAATAAGCTCAGGATATGTTAATATCTCTCTAATTTTTGGTAATTCTACTGCATACTTCATCGCACCTAAAATAAATGTCATATATTCATCTTGATTTGTACTATTAAATTGCTTCTCTTCAACTGCCATTTTAGTATCTCCCTATTTAATATAGTGATTTTTTTATATTTTATCTATTATATTCTTTGATATAACTTTACACTCTACAATACACTTTGAACTTTCTAATGATACTGTATCATTTTTATTAATATCATATAAATCTATTATTTTATTATCTTTAGTTAATTGAACAAAACCTTTTTTATCTTTTTTTGTTGGTTTATTTAATTCGAAACTATTTTTTAACATATTTATACTATCCAATTTCACTTTTAAAATATGGTTAAAACTATTATTATATTGCTGTTTTAATTGCTCAATATTAGATTGTACAAAATCAAATTTTCTTTTAAGTGAATGTTGTTCAAAACTACTAGAAATATTTTTCACCTCTTGCTCTTTTTGAAAAAGTATTGTTTTAAATCTTTGATTAAAATCATCACCTAAGCCATCAGTGTATTGTCTTAAATCATTTATATTTGGTGTTGATATCTCTATTGCATTTGATGGTGTAGAGGCTCTTACATCTGAAACAAAATCAGATATTACAAAATCATTTTCATGCCCTACTGCACTTATAATTGTAACTTTTGCTTCATAGATTGCATCTGCTACTATCTCTTCATTAAAAGCCCATAAATCCTCAATACTTCCACCACCACGACCAACTATAAGTATACTGTTTTCTAAATTATCTTTTGCTAGAATATCAACTTTTTGGATATTTTGAACAATATCAAATTTTGCATTTTCACCTTGTACTACAGTAGGAAGAAGTGTCATTTTTGCCAATGGATAACGATGTGATAAAATTTTTTTCATATCTTCAATAGCTGCACCACTATTTGATGTGATTACATAAATATTTTTAGGATAAGTTGGTAACTCTTTTTTAATAGCTTTATTAAAATAGCCCTTGATTTGAAGTTTTGTTTTTAACTGTTCATAAGCTAAAGCCAAAGCACCTACACCACTTGGCTCAATTTTTTGGGCTAAAAGTTGATAATTACCACGAGGTATATAAACTGTTAAGTTTCCAGTTATTACAATCTTCGCTCCAACTTCTAATTTAAATTTTAGATATTGAGCATTTCCCCTAAACATCACACAGGATATAGTTGATTTATTATCTTTGATACTAAAATATATATGACCAGAGTTATGATAAGTTAAATTTGATATTTCACCCTCAACATAAGTTGAGCAAAATGTAGTTTCAAGTATCCCTTTTATCTGCTCATTTAATTCTGAGACACTTAATGTATTCAAAGATTATATCTTTCTAGCTATAAAAGTAGTACTCATATCTAAACTGTAACCTTGCACAAAAATAGGTTCTAGTCCTACACTTTTTAACTCTTCACACATCTGTTTTGTTGTGATAAATTTTTCTATTGATTCTGGTAGATATGTATAAGCATCTTTATTTTTAGATACCAGTCCACCTATATGAGGCATAAGGTTATTCATATAAAACTTTGTAAGTTTAGCAGGAAAATTATTTTTATCATTTCTTGTAAACTCTAAGATTACACAAAGTCCACCTTTTTTAAGAACTCTGGCAAACTCCTGCAACCCCTCTTTTCTTTTTACAACATTTCTAATACCATAAGAGATAGAGATAAAATCAGCTGTTTCATCTTCAAGAGGCATAGATTCAGCACCAGCTTCCACAAAGGAGTCTTTTCTATGAGGTATTTTTGTTTTACCAACTTCCATCATCCCAACACTTGGATCTACTCCGATTATCTCATCAATCTCAATCCCATTTGTTTTAGCTACATTTTCCCAGTCTATCATCAAGTCACCAGTACCACAAGCAACATCAACTATTCTTGTCAATTTTGGTTTTTCATAAAAATTAAAAGCCATATTACAAGCTTTTTTTCTCCAAGTTTTATCAATACCCATACTTAAAACTCTATTTGCTATATCATATGTTTTAGCAATATCATTAAACATTTTTATTATATCTTCTTGATTATCTCTATTTTCTTCTGCCAATTTCTTTACCTTAAAATAAATATTTTGATACTACTAAACCAAAAATAAACCCAATATTAACAGCAACTACAATTTTCATCAAATTTAGTTTCCTATCAAACACAGGCATATAGTGTAGTATTTTTTCCTGTTTTTCTAAACTTTTGTCAAAGTTTTTTGAAGCATGTTCTATCTTTTTTAGAGTTTGCCCCAATGTTACCTCAGCAAGCTCAAGTTGTTCAGTTAACTCTTTTGCCTGTTTAAAGCTCATATCACTCATTATTTGACTGTTATCCACTTATCTAATTGACAAAAGATTCCATTTAGAGTACCTAGTACATAATCTTTTGATTCTGTTTGAAGTCTTCTAAAAAATAGATATTTTCTAGCTGCTTCTATATCTCCACCCTCTTTTGCTTTAACTGCTTTAGCAGCAAAATCAGTATTATTGTGAGCCATCTCCCATACAGTACTACCAAGATATCTACTCATAGTGATAACTTTATCATTTTTAACAGCAAAATATCTAGGGTCTTTAACAAAGTCCTGTATTGTAGAATCTGAACCTAAATATTTATGACCAAAAAAGTTTATAAATTGCTCCTCTAAATAATCAGGCTCATTTGATATGGCTCTATTTAGTGCAAAAAATAGATTATCTGTTGAATTTCTCTCTATTTTTCTAAGTTTTTTCATAGTTGCAATTGCATTTTTCCCATCAAGCTCACCATCACCCATAGGGACTATCCATTTAACATTTCCAAAAGTACCTACTTTTGCTATCTCGTCAAGAACTAAAGATGATGTTTTATTTCCACCAACATCAACAATAATTTCATGGTTATCATCCATTAAAATCATCTCATCAAGTTCTGTTAATCTATTTGTAGAGAGCATTTTTTTATTTACAATTTCAGTTCTAGTAAAACTTTGAGAATCATTATTTTCATCATCTATCTCAATATATGTAATTTTTTTACCATGTTTTTTGTATAAATAAGGGGCAATTACTTGCATTGCTACTGTTGATTTACCAACACCACCTTTTGTTTGGGGAATAATTATCATCTATTTATCCTTTGTATATTGAGTTGATTTTATCTAATTTTTAATTTTATTTAGTTTATAATAGATTTTGATATAACTTCATCCCTATCATCATAAAGTTTTATTTTAAATCCGTCAATAGATTTCCCATCTTCATCTATCTCTATTATAACCATTTGCATAATTGACTTACAACTATTTGGAACATCAAAATGCCCACCAAGACCTGTAAGTGCTTTTTTAATAGGTATTTTACTATCCATACCTATTACATTGTCTCTACATCCTGTAAGTCCTAAATCAGTAACATAAAATGTACCATCTGTTATCTCTAAGTCATCTGTACCTACATGGGTATGTGTACCACAAATTGCACTAACTTTACCTTTTAAAAGTTGCATCATAGTTCTTTTTTCTGATGTAACCTCTGCATGAAAATCTATAAATATATGTTTAATACCATCAATATGTAACTTCTCTATTAATTCAACTGCATGTGTAAATGGATTTAAAACTTGTGGCATAGTATATAAACCCATAAGATTTATCACTGCAAAATCAATATCACCTATTTTTACAATTTTTACACCACTTCCTGCTATACCTTGAGGATAATTATCTGGTCTTAAAACTGGTTTTGTTTCAAGCAGAACCAGGATATCTTTTTTTTTATCCCAAGTATGATTTCCACCAGTAATTAAATCAATACCACAATTAAAAAGCTCGTTTGCATTTTTCACAGTTAAACCAAAACCATGACTTGCATTTTCACCATTTGCTATAACTAAATCAATATCGTATTTTTCTTTTAAACCTTCAAGTTTTTGTTTTACTATTTTTCTACCTGGCCTACCTACAATATCACCTATAAAAGCTATTTTATACAATTATTTTCCTTATTTTCATCAAACACTAAACTATGGATTTAATACTTCTGATATTTTATTTTCTAATGCTTTCATAGATTCAAAAGGTTTCATAAAGTAGTGAGTTGCACCCTCTTTATGTGCTTTGAGTACTTTATCTAATGTTGAGTAGGCAGTCATCATAACAACTTTTTGATTGGGATTTATAGCTATTAACCTTTCTAACACTTCAAGCCCATTCATTTGAGGCATCATTATATCTAATAATACAAGATCATAACTAATATCAATGGTATCTAAAGCCTTAAGAGGGTTTGCAAATGTAATAACATCATAATTACCATATTTTTCTAAATATGTGCTTATTGTTTCTAATATCTCATTTTCATCGTCTACTACAGCTATTTTATATGTTTTATTTGACATCTCTTATCCTTTTATAAATATTTAATTGAAGCTTTTGCACTACTAAATGCCCATTGAAAATTGTATCCACCAAGTTCACCGGTTACATCAACCACCTCACCTATAAAATACAAATTTTTTTGCAGTTTACTTTCAAAATTTTCATCTAACTCTTTAACATCCACTCCACCTTTTGTAACCTCAGCTTTTGTATAACCAAAGTTACCTGCTGGTGAGATAGTATAATCATGAATATTTATATCCATATTCTTAATTGCAGATTTAAACCTTTTCGGTAAATAACTATTTTTAAATGGTGCAAAATCTATACTAAAACTACCTTTCGCCCAGTATAAAGATGTAGATAATATTGCAGGACCACTACAACCCTTATGGGTAAAAAGCATTTTTCCTTCTATCTTCTTATTGGCAATTGTTATTCTAACATCAAGAGAAAGTCCACTTAACTCTTTAAACCAAAATTGATCTTTTTGTACTGTAAAACCTACAAGTGATGGATTCAACTTTATAATATTATGTCCAAACTTTTGAGCAATTTTAAAACCGATATCAGACGCACCTAAACTAGGATATGAAACTCCACCAGATGCTACAATAAGTTTTTCCGATCTTACGATACCTCGATTTGTTACAACTTCAAAATAATCATCTTCACTACAAAAGTTTACATCAATAACTTTTGTATCAAGCTTAAAAGTAGATCGTTTAGTCAATCTTTTAAACATCTCTATTACATCACGACTACTGTTACAAAAATATGTACCTTTTACTATTTTTTCATTTAACTTAGGGAACACTTTGTTTTTATTTAAAAAGTTTAACATATCTTTCTCATTAAAACTTTTTAATGTTTCAGATATAAACTTATCATCACCAAGAAAATATTCAGCCCCCATATATTGGTTAGTGATATTACATTTTCCACCACCACTTACTTTTATTTTTTCACCAATTTTTGTATTACAATCAATTACACAAACTTTTTTATCTTTAAGTTGTGTTGCGGCCATAAGACCACTAGCACCAGCACCAATTATTGTAATATCATATATCATTTTAATTTACTTATATGCTCTTACTACAAAACCTTGGTTGTTTTTTTTAGATGTTATTGTATAGTTTACAACTTGTGTGTTTGTATCAACACCTAAATAATTTTTTATCTCCCAAGTACCTTCAATAACTCTTTGTCTTGAAAGTCCCATTTTAGAAAACTTAGATACTTTGTCAATAACATCTTCATCAGCATAATCATATTCTTTTAGTTTTTCAAACAAAGGAAATGAATTTTTATTAACTACACCTATTATCTCAAACTTACTGCTATTTTTGTTTATTTCAAGAAAGTTATGTAACTGAGAAATACAATCTTTTGATGGATTTGCTCCATCATTTACCATATCGTAACATCTATAGATTTGATATTTTGTATTATTGGCTAATTTTATTGTATTTTTTGATGGTTTAGTTTCATCTTTTTTATTATTGATATTTTTATAAACTATCTTTTCTACAATTTTATCTACAATCTTAGGCTCACACTCAGGTTTTTTGTCTATATTGTCATTTTTGCTAATACATTTATATTTTTTCATATATTCATCTTGTATATATGAGGGTAACATATCAAACTCTATATTCACTTTCTCTATATAGCTCTTTTTCAATTCACCTTTTTTAACCATATCATTACTTAAATATGTATAAGCAATAAATAGCACAGAGACAGTTAACAGCCCACCTAAAATATATAATACTGTATTGTTAGTTGCTGTTGTTTCTGTTTTATTTTTAGTTGTTGTACTAGGGTATTCCATCTATTCTAATTTCCTTTTGTTGTTAAGTATTTTAATGTCGTATTAATAATATCATCATCATCTCGACTTGGCGATTTTATCACAACTTTTTTATCATTTTGATAAATTAATGAGATATTCATATCATAGTTACTTATTGTTTTTATTTTTTTACTCAAAGCATTTATTTTTATAATAATTAACTCAATAAATTGTTTAGTAGGCAGATCTAACTTTCCAAATCTATCCTCCATCTCATCTTGTATCTCAAATACCTCTTTTTTAGAAGTTGAACGACTTAATCTTCTGTAAAGTTCAAGCCTGACTCTGTCTTCGTTAACAAAGTCACTTGAGATATAAGCTGTTATACTAAGTTTAATATCAACAGTTTGTTCCTCTTCTTGAACTTCACCGCTTAAAATAGCTATAGCCTCTTCTAGCATTTTCAGATAAAGTCCATAACCTATCTGTTTGATATGTCCGCTTTGAGCTTCACCTATAATATTTCCACCGCCTCTTATCTCTAAATCTTGGTGTGCCAAAGCTGTTCCACTACCTAAGTATGAGTTTGACTCCAGTGCTATAAGTCTTCTTATTGCATCTTTTGTTATAGTTTTTTTATCTTGAACTACAAAATAACAATAACCCTCTTTACTACCTCGACCTACTCTTCCTCTAAGTTGATGAAGGTCTGCTATACCAAATCTATCTGCACCGTCTATTATGATGCTGTTTGCATTTGGCAGATGAAGCCCTGATTCTACAATAGAGGTTGCAAGTAAAATATCTATATCTCCATTGGCAAACGCTTCAAGTGTATCTTCGCTTTGTTTTGCTGTAATTTTCGAGTGCATAACTGATATTTTTAAATTGGGCATAATATCTAGCAGGTCTGCTTTTTTAGTCTCAATTGTAGCAATATTATTATAGATATAGAACAGCTGTCCACCTCGTCGTTTTTCTCGTAATATAATCTCTTTGATAAGTTTATCATCATACTCTTTTACAAAACTTCTCACACCCAATCTTTCAGATGGAGGAGTTAAAAGTGAACTCATCCCTTTGATTTTTGAAAGTGCAAGATTTAAAGTCCGTGGAATTGGTGTAGCACTCATTGAGAAGATATGAACATCATTTCTTATATCTTTTAATTTCTCTTTTTGTTTTACACCAAATTTATGCTCTTCATCTATAACCACAAGGGCTAAATCTTTACACTTTACATTTAATAAAGAGTGTGTTCCTACAACTAGATCAATATCACCATTTTCTAAAGCTTTTTTGATAGTTGTTTTCTCTTTAGCCGTTGTACGACCATCTAATTTTGCAACTTTTACCCCAAAAGGCTCAAGTCTCTCTTTTATCCCAGTAAAATGTTGAGAAGATAAAAGAGTTGTGGGACATACAAAAAGTGCTTGATGACCGTTTAATAAAACAGCCAGCATACCATTTATGGCAACCTCTGTTTTACCAAATCCAACATCTCCAGAGAGTAGTCTATCCATAACTAAACCACTATTCATATCTGCTAAAAACTCTTTTACACTTCTATTTTGATCTTTAGTATATTCAAATCCTGCGTGACCTTGAAGAACTTTTATCTCCTCTTTAGCGGTATCTATTTTGATACCTTTTACAAGTTCCCTTTTTGCAGCAATAGCAATAATATCACTAGCAATTGCAAAAAGCCGCTCTTTTACTTTCCCTTTTAACTTGGCAAAACTACCTTTTCCAAGTTTGTCTAAAGTTGCGATACTGCCACTATCTGCTAAGTATCTATCGATCATACCGATATTTTCTACAGGTATTAAAAGTCTGTCATCCCCGGCATAATTAACAATTACAAAATCTCTTTTTGCACCCATAACCACAACAGGTTCTATCCCTTTAAACTGCCCAATTCCATGTATCTCATGAACTACAAAATCGTTTGCTTGTAACTCATCTAAAACAATTTTTGGTTTCTTTTTTCTCTTCTTTTTTACAGTTTTATTTAAAGAGATGATAACCTCATCATCTGATACAAGATTTAAAACTTGATGGTCAATTTTGAAGTTTATATTTTTATCAGACAGATCAAAATCATGTGTTCTTATTTTACCCTCGGTTGAGGATATGATAGTTACTCTTTTCTCTTTATGAAACTGTAAAAACTCTTTTATATTTGCTGGGTCTATCTCTTTATATGTAGAATCATTTAAAATAGGTGTAGTTGATAAAAGCTCCTCTTTAGGTACTCTTTTCTCATCAAAGATATAAACCTCATCTATCTCATCAAGTGCATCTTTTGTAATACAACTTTTTAAGCTTTTAGTATAATAGGATGCCAAATCATCAAGAAACCAAAATCCCAAAGAGTGAATATCTTTCTCAAATACATCTATATTTGAAGCTTCAATTTTTTCATTTATTATTGCCAGATTTTCATCAGAAAATGCTAAAAATGAAGCAGATACAGTAAAACTTTCCAACTCATCTTTAAATGATTTTTGATTTTCAACATCAAACTTTCGTATAGACTCAATCTCATCATCAAACAAACTTACACGAAATGCAAACTCCTCGTTAGGGGGAAATATATCTATAATATCCCCTCTTATAGATACTTCACCCTCATCTGTAACAATATCAACAAAATAGTATCCCCAGTTATAAAGCTTATCTTTTAAAGCTGTTATATCCAAAGTTGTTGCAAACTCAATAGTTAAACTATCAAAGTTATCTGCTTTTGGTAAAGGGTACGAGATAGTACGGATTGGTGAAATTAGAAGTTTGTTCTGTTTTCTATAGTTATGAAAAGATTCCAAAGTTGAAGTAAGCTCTTTTATCTCATCACTAAATGAAAGCAGATCATCCCCAAAATTCGCTCTTAAATCACTAAGAACAAAAGGTTCTAAACCTAAATAAGAGGCACAGTCCCTGGCAACTGAAGCCTCTTTTTCATCAGATACTATTAAAAGTTTTGTATCTTTGTTGTTTTTTATATAGTTAAATATTTTATTCATTTTCACTCTCCAACAACTCATAAATTTCATTTAATTTATCTTGTAATAGTTTTTTTGGTATCAATTGAGTATCGTATTTTGATATTATAGCAGGACTCATACTTCTATTGAGTGCATATTTTACAACTTCATCATTTTTTTCTCTACACAGTAAAATCCCGATACTTGGGTTTTCATGCTCTTTTTTAACATCCCTATCTAGTGCTTCAAGATAAAACTCTAGCTGTCCTAAATATGATGGAGAAAACTCATCTGTTTTAAGCTCAAATACAACCATACATTGTAACTCTCTATGAAAAAAAAGTAAATCAATACAAAAATCTTTATTACCAACTTGGACTTTATACTCTTGTCCCATAAATGTAAAGTCTTTCCCTATCTCAAGTATAAAATCTTTTAAATTTGACACTAATGCTTGTTGTAGATTATTTTCTGTATGCTTTTGATTTAGATTCAAAAATTCCAAGGAATAAATATCTTTAAAAATATTATTTGTATTTTGTGGTAATTCTGTCATCACTGTTGACAGTTTTAGATTTTCTTTATATGTTTCATAAAATTGCTTCATTCTCCACATATTTCTTGCTGTAAAACCTTTTGTATTTGGTTCTTTTTCTTTTATAAAATTTGATAACTCTTCTACAACACTTTTTCCCCAACTATGTTGTTTTGCTTTAATAGATATATGCTTTCCTATACTCCAATACAACTCAACTAAAGTAGCATTTATTTGTGCATAAGCTTTTTGTT
>JAYEOQ010000101.1:0-3252 GCA_034723215.1 Campylobacterota bacterium
AATCTGAATGGTCAGGATTATTTGTTAAAACCTTATTTCCATCTTTATCAAGTTCATATGCTCCATTATATGCTACAATTTCACCATCTATGCTGGAATTATTATTTATTTTTGCTACTAATGCTCGTACAATATTTGTTTCATCTGCAACTATATCTTCATATGTTTCTGGATCTGTACCAATTGGCACATTTGTTACAGTTTCTCCATGTGTAACTGTAATAGTTATATCATTATTTAAAATATAAGAGATACTGTCAACCGAACCTTTTGTTATTTCAGTATTTTTTATAAAATCTATACCATTACTTTGGGCAACTGGTAAATTTGGTACATCACCCTCTAACGCAGCATAAGTGATAGTTAAAATATCACCAACAGCTGTTATATCAGCTATCTCTCTTTCAGGATTCTCATCATTCCACTTTGCCCTTATATTTACAATATCAGCAACAATATCAGATGCAATCTCTGCTGGTGTCTGATGTCCCGCAGTACCATCTGCACCAGCAACTAAAGTACCTAAAAAACTCACCTGCGCTGTTGCAGTACCACTTAAAGTAACAGTTTGTTCCTCTATTGCATTAGCAGCACCATTCCAAGTTGTAGGATCTACTAATGAACTTTCATAAGGTAAACTACCATCTATTATATATTTATCTGCTTGTGGAATATACTCCTCAACTAAATTTAGAGAATGTACATTTGTATCAAAACGAACAGCAGTTTTACCACCAATTTTAAGTTCATAGCTATCTTCACGAGATATCTCCACATCAATATATTTTGATAACTCTCTCTCTAAACTATCTCTTTTATCATATAAGTCATTTGGTACACCTACTGAATCCATAATCTCTTGACTAACTTGACCAATACTATCAAGAATATTATTTATCTCCTCAACTGTATCACTTGCTCTATTTAATGTACCTGTTTCTCTAGCTTCTATATCAATATATAAATTTTTTAAATCATCAACTAATATACTTGCATTATTTTTTAAATCATCTTTATAAATCTCATTCTGTGGAGATGTTCTTAAATTTTCTAAAGATTGAAAGTATCTATTCAAATCTGCTGACAAACCACTATCATCAGTTTCTTGAAAAATAGATTCAATATCATTTAACATTACATCTAATTCCGCCAATGAATTTAACTTTGCTTCCTCTTCAACTAAATTTTGATACATATATACATTAGTTATACGAGATACACCGTCAACTATCACCCCTCGACCAGTTAATCTAGAATCTGCATGCTCTAACTCTGAGGTATCAACAACCCTCTTCTTGTAACCTTCAGTATTCTCATTTGCCAAGTTATTCATAACATTTTCAACTTGAACTTTTGATGTTTGAAGTCCAGTTTGTGCTACATTTAATATATCTAACATAATATACCCCTATCTCTATAGTTTATTTTAGTATTACAATTCTTAATTTTAGATTAAAAAGGTGATATTACTTCCAACACCTTACTTCCCCAAGCTTTTTTTGTACTGTCTGTTTCATCACCATCTTGATTAAATAATATCTTTAAATTTGCTAATTGTGAAGAATAAACAGTATTTTCAGGGCTAATATCATAAGGACGAATCACTCCACTAATCCTTATAGTTTGTTTTTGACCATTTATTAGCATCTCTTTAGAACCTTTAATAAAGTAATTTCCGTTTTGATATGTTTGCTCAATTATTGCTGATACTGTTGTTGTAAATTCCTCATCAACTGAAGAAGCTGCTGAACCTTTAAAACTACTACTTGATTCTGCATTAAAACCAATTCCTAACACACCATTTAGTTTATCAATTTTAGACTGTGTTCCAGAAGATGTTGTTCCTGAAGATGAAAATAATCCACCACCAATATTAGCTCCACTACTTCTTCCAGTTGTTCTTGAATTTGAAGATTCATTTTCTACAGTTTCACTGATTAAGACTTGAACAATATCACCTATTTGTAAATCTTTTTTATCAGAGAATAGCGATGCTCCCCTTCTTGAATACAATGCACCTTTTTTTTGTACTGCAGGCTCTATTTTTTTGGCTATTTGCAACTTTGGTGTAGTATCAACATTTATCTTCTCTTTACTGCTACATCCTATAAAATTTATTATTACTACTATTACGATTAAAGATTTAAGATTCATATTTATTCTCCACTATCACTTCTAAGTCCAATGCAATTTTTATATTTTGTGATGTATTTTTAATCAATGCATTTACACCATATCTAATTAAAACCGGTTCAATATCAGTGTCATAATCACAAATTATTAGTAGTTTATCTTTTACTATTCTTATAGATTGGATATGTTTTTGTTCAAGAAGATCTACTACAATAACAGCTTCTTTATATATAGTTTTTTCAAATTTTATAGATAAATTTGCCTTTTTATTTTCTGCTCTTATATTTAATTTACTAACAAGTTTCTCATTTTGAGCTTTAAACTTATCACTCATATGTCCATAATACCAATAAAACATCAAGACAAGAGAAAGCATAGATAATGCTTTTATAATAAGTTGTTTTATATTTCTACCTTTTATTATAACAATCATCTATACTCCCTTATATCTATTTAATCACAAAAGATGTAAAAAAGATATCTTTAACACTATCTCTTAATACATCTTCCTCATTTGTAGCATCATTTAGAATATTGTTAATCTCTTCAATCATCTCCTCTTTTAACATAGCTTTTCCACCAACTGTTAAAAGCTCTTCACTACTTCTTGCACTTACTTGTCTTATAACCGCATCTATTATCTCAGCTTTATTTGTTTCAACAATAGCTTCTATAGTAGGTTCAAATGTTTTCATACTAAAAGATAGTTTCATTAACTTTGCTCTACCTTTAGCATCTGTTATATTTAAAACAAGAGCTTCAATTTTTGCTTGGAATTTTTCACCCTCTTCACTCTTATCTGCTACAGCTTGTGTCTGTTCAACTTTTGCACCGTTTTGTGCCTCTGGATCAAACATACCCTTCGAATATAAGAAATAACCTATCCCACCAACTGCTGCTAACAATACAACAATAAGTACAATAAGTACCACCATCATTCCATTTCCACCTTTTTTTGCTTCTGGTGCTTCTACTTCATCTGCCATTATTCTTTCTCCTTAGTTTTATTATCAATTGATTCTTTCTCTTTTTTTTCTTTCATAATTCTCATCTTCTTCATCATTGTTGTTGATGTTTTAGTATCAAATTTTTTTAATATTTTCATAACCCTTTTATCTT
>JAYEOQ010000102.1:0-15307 GCA_034723215.1 Campylobacterota bacterium
TATCAGGATATGAATTTAAAATTATAAGTGATATATCAAAAATAGTTAATTGTAATATTGAAATATCATTTAATCAATTTAATCTAAAAAACCTAAATTTGTTTGATACTATTAAAGATGATTTAAAATCAAATTATAGATATATTATAGATATTACAAATGATAAAATTATTAAAGAGACTAAAGATATTTCTATACAGCAAGATATAACAATATCTCCAATTTCATCACAACTAGAACAAATAGCTTTTATTAAATATAAAATTACTACTATGATTCAAAGTGGAATAGATGCTGATAAAATTGTTGTAATAACACCAAATGAACAAATTACTAAGATGTTAGAACTATTTGACAAAGAGCACTATTTTAACTTTGCAATGGGAAGAACAATAAAAGATAATAAGATATTTCAAGTGATTAAACTTATCAATAAAATTTTAATTGATAAAGAACCAAAAGATAATCATAAGTTTAAATTTCTTCAAATAGAAGATGATAAGTTTATAAATCTATTTAAAAATAACTGGAAGAGTGTAATAACATATGAATTATTTAATGATATTACAAATTATCTTTTTTCATTTGAGCATGATGAAGAGGTACTTGAAAAACTAGAGGTTCAAAAAACAACTTTGGAGTTATTGTTATTTGTAAATTTAAAAAGTGATTTTGAAAATATTTTAGTAAAAGATTTTATTAAACTACTGCAAAATCAAATCTCATCTATTACAGTTGATGATGTATTTGGTGGTAAAATAACAGTATTGGGAATACTTGAGACAAGATTGGTCTCTTATGATGGGGTTATTGTTATAGATTTTAATGATGATAAAATACCAAAAATCAGTGTAAAAGATAAATTTATATCCTCAAGTTTAAAAAGCAAGGCAAATCTTCCAACAATAGAAAATAGAGAAAATTTACAAAGATATTATTACTCAAGAGTGTTTAGTAAAGCTTCAAATATAGCACTATGTTATATAGATGATGATAGTTCAGTTATGAGTAGATTTATTGTTCAGTTATTTCCCAACTATAAAGAGTTGATAGTTAAAAGTGATTACAAATCTATTTTATATAATAATAGAGTGTTAACTCATTTTTATAAAGATATAATTTTGGATATAGATTTATCAAAACTTTCTTGGTCAGCTACAAGTTTAAAATCATATCTAACTTGTAAAAAGCAATACTATTTTAACTATATTGCAAATATAAAAGATCATAGTATAAGTATAAAACCACTTGGCTTTGAAGTAGGAAATATAATCCACAATGCCTTAGAAAATGGAGTAAAACAAAATAGTTTAAACACACAATTTATAAATCAATATTTAAGTTCATATCAAAAAACAAATCCTTATTTAGTATTAGAGTTAGAGTTATGGAAAAAGAAACTTACTTCATTAGTTGAGTTTGAAAAAATAAGAGAGCAAGAAGGTATAGTTATATCTGAAGTTGAGAAGCCTTTTAATTTAAACTATAAAACAATAAACTTAAAAGGGAAGATTGATAGAGTTGATATCTATCCAGATAACAGTTATGAGATACTTGACTATAAAACATCATCATCTTTAAAAATAGATACATTAAAGTCGTATGAGGATTCTACAGATTTTCAACTGGAATTTTATCAAATTGCCAGCAGAGATAAGAACATAAGAGGTGTAGGGTATTATGATCTAAATGATTGCACTATAAAAAGTGAAGTTGTTCTAAATGAGAAGTTAGAACTTTTAGATCTGCACCTAGAGGCTCTAAAAACCAAAACAGTAAATTTTAAAAAAACTGAGAACTTATCTTCCTGCCAGTTTTGCCCGTATAAAATAATATGTAATGTTTAATATCACAACTTTACCACATTCTTTTTTTATAGTATATTAATTTAACTATAAAGGAAGATAAAATGGAATATATTTATATTAAGAATTATCTAAAAATTCCGCAACAACAAAAGATAAAGTTTTTAAACTTTATAAATAGATGTGAAGATTTTAAAGTTACAAATCAAAATATTATATTTAGTGAGGAGTCGTTGATTTTAGATTTATCAAAAGATTCTGATATAAAAAAAGCTTATAGTTATTCTAAAAAGTTTTTCAAAGATATTAAGGGTATAAAAGTTAATATTATTAAAAAAACTTTTGACCAATTAAATCAAATGACTTTGACTTTCAATGATACAAACAAACAAATAAGAATTTAGATTCTATCATAAAACAGTTAGAGTGTAAATAACACAATAATACCACTTTAATCTTATATAATATATCAATAAATAATGATATCTATTAAAGGGGGATAAAATGGCTTTTATAAGATCGTTTGGTGCTGTTGGTGTGGTTACAGGTTCAACTCATCTTCTTACATTGGATAATGGTAAAAAAATATTAATTGATTGTGGGATGTTTCAAGGTGAAAATGAGAGTAAAAATATAAAATCACTTGAATTTGATCCATCTGAAGTTGATTGGTTGATTTTTACACATGCACATCTCGACCATGTGGGTAGAGCACCCATTTTATATAAGGAAGGGTTTCGAGGTAAAATAGTTGCTACTCGTCCAACAATAGAGTTATCAAGGGTTGTACTCTTAGATAGTGCACATTTAGCAAAAGAGGAATACTATACTTACTATAAAAAAGCACAAAGAAAAGGTGAGGAAGATTTAATTAAACCACCACTTTATACAGCACAAGATGTAGAGTCATTTTTAACATTAAAAAAAATTTATGCTATTTATTCAACACCGATTGTTTTACAAAAAGATTTAATAGTTACTTTTTACAATGCTGGACATATTTTGGGTTCATCTTTTGTTGAGATATGTTTTAAGGAGAATGGTGTAGATAAGGTAGTTGTTTTTAGTGGTGATTTGGGTAATAAAAATGATATAGTACTCCCTTTCCCACAAAATGGAAAAAAAGCAGATGCCCTTTATATTGAATCAACTTATGGAGATAGAAACCATAAAAATATGAAAAAATCTATTAAAGAGTTTAAGAAAGCTATTTTAAAGACACTTAAAAATGGTGGTATTGTATTGATACCATCGTTTGCTATTGAAAGAACTCAGGAGTTATTATCTATTTTTAAATTGATGTATAAAAGTGGTGAATTACCGTCATCTTGTAAAATATTTTTAGATAGTCCAATGGCAATTCGTGCAACAAATATTTATAATAAATATGCTAATGAATTAAGTGAATTGTGCCAAAACTTTCTAGAAGAGGATGGTTCTGTATTTGATTTTCCTCAACTAGAATTTACACAAACACAAAAAGAATCTATGAAAATTAATAAGATTCAAGATAATGCAATTATTATTGCAGGAAGTGGTATGTGCAATGGTGGTAGAATTTTACAACACTTTAAACATCGATTATGGAATAAAAAAAATGCAGTTTTATTTGTAGGTTATCAAGCAAAAGGGACACTTGGGCGTCGTATTGTTGATGGTACAAAATGGGTTAAATTTTATAATGAACAAATAAAAATTAAAGCAAACATACATACAATAAATGGATTTTCTGCTCATGCAGATCAAAGTGAATTGATAAAGTGGATAAAACATTTTGATAGGCTAGGAAAAATATTTTTAATTCACGGTGAAAAAGATAAGCAGATAATTTTTAAAAAAGCAATTAAAAATAAACTTGGTAAAAAAGCACATATAATAGAGAAAGAAGATGAAATATATGTATAATAAAATTAAATTAAAACAAAGGGGTAGAAAATGTCAGAATATATAGAACACGGGGTATCAATAGGTATAAGTAGAGTGGGAGGTAACTTTTTTATTAAGTTAAAAATAGATGGAACATTAACACATGAAGATTATAAACTTATGGTACCTATGATAGAGGATGCGATAAAAAAAGTTGAAGAACCGAAAGTAAAAATATTAATTGATGCTATTGATTTTGAAGGTTGGAATACAGAAGCGTTGTGGGATGATTTAAAATTTAGTTTAGGTCATATAGAGTTGTTTGAAAAAATAGCTTTCGTAGGTAATAAAAAATGGGAAGAGTATGCAATAAAAATCTCAAATTGGTTTATGATTGGAGATATAGAATATTTTGAAAATATGGATGATGCAATAGTTTGGATAAATGAAGAAAAAGTATTAAAAAGTCCATTGCAAAAAGAGTTTGATAGTAGGGAAAATGAGATAAAAGGCTCTTTAGAGTTATTATTTAAAGCAAATATGAAAATTACAGCTTGGGATGTTCCTGAAGTAGATGAGCAAAAAGCAGCTGAAATGTTAATTGATATGATGTCTAAGAAACTTTTTGATATTAAAATGGATGTAAAAAAAGGGAAATATAGTAATTATTAAAACTACAGTCTCCTACAGTCAAATTAATTTGACTGTAGTTTTATAAGTTCCTCTTTTACTTTCTCAACATGTTCTTTTACTTTAACTTTTGACCAAATAGCAGATATCTCACCGTTTGGATTTATAATAAAAGTAGACCTTACTACGCCCATATATTCTTTTCCAAAAGTTTTTTTAAGTTGCCAAACACCGTAAGTTTCACATACAGCTTTATCTTCATCTGAAAGAAGTGTGATACCTAAATCTTTTTTAGCTATAAAGTTTTGATGTTTTTTGCAACTATCTGGACTAACTCCCAATATAACAGCATCTAAATCATCAAACTGGGGCTCTGCTTGTGTAAATTCACAAGCTTGGGTTGTACATCCTGGTGTATTATCTTTTGGATAAAAATATAAAACTATCCATTTACCCTTTAAATCTCTTAAACATATCTCAACTTCATCTTGATTTGGTATACAAAATTCTGGTGCTTTATTTCCTATTTCTAACATTATTTTTCCTTTTTTTATTTTATTGCTATAAATGTTGCGAAGTTTACCCACTTAAATATACAATCAAAGTGTGTAAAACCTGCATCCTCTATCATCTTTTTATTCTCTTCATAAGTATAAGGGATAAGTACATTTTCTAAGGCTTCCCTTTTTTGAGCAATCTCAAATTCACTATACCCTTGAGTTTTTTTGAAGTTATAATACTCATCTATAAATTGTTTATTTAGTATTTTATTATCAGTTACTACTTTTTCACTAAAGATAAATACACTACCAACTTCTAAAGAGTTATATATCTTTTTAATCAGTTTTTCCCTTTGCAGTGGTCGCACAAATTGTAAAGTGTAGTTTGAGATAATTGCATCAGATTTTTTAAAATCTATATTAAAAATATCATCATTTATAAATCTTATATCATACCCATACGCTTTTGATTTTTGTTTAGCACGAATTAACATAGCATCTGATGTATCAATACCAATTAAATCTAAATCTGTTTTAGATACTTTTGCTATATTTATAAGTGTTGATGCTGTTGAGCAACCTAAGTCATAAATTGTAGAGTTTTGTTTCGTGTACTTTAGTACAAATGATGTTGTCAGTTCTAACATTTGATCATAAAAAGGGACTGATCGCCCTAACATATCATCAAATACTGAAGCTACATCTTCATCAAACTCAAATTGTTTTGTTATTGGTTTATCAAATACTTTATCTTTCATTAAAAGTATTGTATAATAATTAATATTTTAAAGTATTTAAAGGAATTATATAATGGGTCTATTTGGAAGTATGGGGAAAGAAATCTTTAAATCAATAAAAATAAAAAAGAGGGTATTTGATCCAGAGAAGATGTCAATAGAAGATATATCGCTACCTGTGGTTTTAAGAAACTTAAATTCAGATAATTTAACTAGTGTTATAGCTGATGAGATTAGTACATTTAAATCTCTTGGATATAAAGATAAACCACTAGAACAAGTAAAAGCAAAAGAGTATCACTCTTATCAAGTAGGAGTGCTATTAAAATATTTGAAAGATGATAAAAGTTATTCTATCCCTAAAATAGAGACTATTTTACCAAGCTTTATTTTAGGTTCTTCAAAAAAGCAATTACATATAAAAGTGTTTGATATAGTTTTCAGATATGATAATAGTGTTGAAAAAGATGCATCTGTTGAGGAGTTGGTTCGTGATATTAGATGGACACCAAATGATGTCGCATATCTATTATATTATATAAGTTTAGAGGATAGAGTGATACCTAAGAGATAAAATAGTTTTTGGTTTGCTCTATATCTAAAAGAATTTGATCTTTTAAGATTTCGTAGCTATCAAATTTTTTATTTTCTCTTAATTTTTGATAAAATTTAACCTCTATAACTTTAGGGATATTAATCTCTTCAATATTTTCTAATATATGAGTCTCAACAGCAAACTTACCATCAGTTGTAACTCTATGCCCTATAAATGTAACTGAGTTATAGCTAATATTATTTAAAATTGTTTTAGTAGCATATATCCCCTCTTGTGGAATTAGAAACTCTTTTACATCAAGATTAATAGTTGGCACAAATTGTTTTTTTCCAATACCTTGACCAGAGATATGATAACCTTTTAGTTTATAGTTATATCCTAAAAAGTTATTTGCCAATTTAATATCACCATCTCTTAGATAAGATCTTATAACTCTTGAGTGAACTGCAATATTATCTATTTTATATTCATCTATAACCTCTACAACACCTTTAAATAGTAGTTTTAAATTTTCAGTACTATAAGCTGCCTTATATCCAAAGTGAAAATCATAACCAACAACTATTTTTTTTAATAATGGGAACTCTTGATATAAAAGTTTTATAAACTCTTCACCACTAAGATGTTTAATATTTTCTAATGGATAGAAAAATATAGGGTATAAGGTGTGTTCATCTCTATTTGTATGAGGAGAAAGGTTTGCATAAGATGTTTGAATAACAATAATTGCTCCATTTTTATCTAATTTAGAGAAAAGTTGCTGATGAGCTAAATGCATCCCATCAAAACCACCTATAGCTATACTCGTAATTGTATTTTTTATATCTATTCCTTTGTATTAGAAGTAAGTATGATATAATACATAAATATAGATGAAAAAAAGATATATAAGGGGTGAGTATTAAAATTAATATATATCAAATTGTAAAAAAAACAAATGATGGTTTTGAACCACTTATAAAAGAGTTTATAAAGATGTCAAGTAGATATGCCACTGTTGAGGTTCATTCTATTTTTAATAAACAGATAGGAAAGGCTCAAACAATAGGTGAGAAAGAATCTCAACAGTCATATGATGATGTGTTTATACCTAAATTAGATTCAGGATATAATATAGCATTAGATGTATTGGGAAAAAGAGTTGATAGTTTTAAATTTAGTAGTTTACTTCAAGATAAAATAACAATAAACTTTTTTATTGGTGGTGCATTTGGTTTTAATAGAGAGTTTTTAAAAAAATGTGATACATCAATATCTTTAAGTGAATTGACATATGCACACAAAATTGCCAATATTGTTTTGTGTGAACAGATATTTAGAGGACTTTGTATATTAAATAACCATCCTTATCATAAGTAATTTATATAACTTTAGATAAAATATGCAAAATTCATTATATGGAGAGCTAAAATTGGCTTCAAAAAAACAAATAGACGAGTTAAAAGAGATTTTACTTAATAGAAAATTAGAGATAAAAAGTAATATAGAAGACAGTATAGATAATATATCTAAATTAAATAATTGTGACTGCAAAGATGATTTGGATTTTGCGGAAGCAAGTAGTGATAGTTTTACATCTGGAATAATTGTTCAGCAACAACAACAAGAGCTAAAAGAGATTGACGAGGCTTTAAAAAGTATTGAAAATTCTACATATGGTATATGTGATATGTGTGATGAATCTATAGCAATAGGAAGATTAAAAGCAAAACCTTTTGCTAAATATTGTACAGATTGTAGAGAGATTCATGAACATAATAATTTATAAAAAGGGGATTTTATGGGATTAAAAAAATATATATTTGGATCATTATTATTAATACTAGCTGTATTTGGATATGTTTTTAGTATAGAATCGGGTGATTATAGGGTAGAGATTGTAGATTCAGTGGTTGTACTTCCAATTGCAATTTGGGTTGTTGCACCTATTGTTGTACTGTTTATTATGTCAGTTTTACATATTTTATTTTATGGATTAAAAAACTATTTTGCAATAAAAGCAGTATCTAAAGATATAGAAACTTTAACAAATTTAATAGGAAAAAAATTATTAAAACAAGATTCAGTTGTTTCATTTAAAAACAAAGAGTTTGAAGAGTTAAGTAAAATTTTAAATCAGTTAGATATTGATCTAAAAGGTAAAGAGTTTAGTTCAACAAATAAAACTATTGAAAAAATAGTTTCTCAATTATCAAGTATAGAAAATGGTAAGTATATAACTTCTAAAGAGTTGAAATTATCAAATGATAATCCACTTATGATTAAAAATCTTAAAAATAGAGTTTCAGAAGATGATAACTTTGCTTTAGAGGCTATAAAAAAGAGTTCTAACTACTCTTTGGATATTGTAAAACTAGCTTTTGATAAAGTTTTAAAAACTAAGTCAATAACAACAATTAAAAAGAATCTTGAAGAGGTTGATTTTGATAAAGATATGTTAATAGCTTTATTTAAAAAAGATAGTGAGCAAAAGAATGAATTTGCAATGACAAATGATATGATTTTAAACCTTATTAAAAAAGTTGAATTGACAAATGAAGATTTAATAGAGATTGCTAAAAATTATAAACTATCTATGTCACCAGATCAACTTATCAAACTTTATGAAGATATATCAGTAATTAATGAAGATTATACATCAGCATATCTTTATGTGTTGGCACAGTATGAGATGATTGATAAGATGAGAGATATTCTAGTAAATAGTAGTACGAATGAATTTATATCATATAAAGCAATAATCGATTTAAAAGATGCTGGTAAAAATACATACTCTTTAGATACACTTTGTTATAAATAGTATAAGTATTATATGAATAAATTATTAGACTTTTCTAAACCTGTTATAGCATTAGCTCCATTAGCAGGTTATACGGATCTACCTTTTAGATCTGTAGTTAAAAATTTTGGTGTTGATTATACAGTAAGTGAGATGATTAGTTCTAACGCATTGGCTTACAATAGTGAAAAAACATTTAAAATGATTCAAAAATCAAAAAATGAAGATCCATATTTTGTTCAACTCTCTGGTAGTAAAGCAGATATTATGCAAATAGCAGTTGAGAAATTAAATGAGATAGATGGGATTGCAGGTATTGATTTAAATTGTGGTTGTCCAGCACCAAAAGTATTTAACCATGGTTCAGGTTCAAATCTTTTAGGTGACCTTCCAAGACTTCAAAAGATATTAAAAACAATTAAAAAATACTCAAATAAACACTACACTACAGCAAAAATAAGAATAGGTATTGATGAAAAAATACCAGTTGATATTGCAAAAGCTGTTGAGGATTGTGGTGTTGATTTTATCGCGGTTCATGGTAGAACAAAAAAAGGTGCTTATAAAGCCCCTGTAGATTATGATGCAATTGCTGCTATTAAAGATGCCGTTTCTATCCCAGTAATTGCAAATGGTGATATAACAGATTTAGTAAAAGCTAAATATGTTTTAGATTATACAAAAGCAGATGGAGTTATGATAGGTCGTGGTGCAGTTGGTAAGCCGTGGGTTTTTCATCAGATTGTTTCTGGTGATCAATTGGTATCAAATGAATTAAAAAAACAAATAATAAAAGAGCATTTTAATGCTATGATTACTCATTATGGTGAATATGGTGTTATTATGTTTAGAAAGCACCTTCATACTTATTCAAAAGGTTATAACAGTGCTAATAGCTTTAGAGAAAAGATAAATACAACAACTTCCCCTGAAGAGATGCTAGAGATAATAGAGACTTTTTTCTAATTATCTTTCTGGCTTATATTCAGATATAGATTTTAATAATTCAGATATATTTATAGGTTTTTGAATATATCTATAGACACCAACTTCGTCAGCTCTTAAAAAATAATCATACTCTCCATGTGCTGTTGTTAGGATACAAGGTACTTTTGGATTTATTGTTTTTATCTCTTTTACCATATCTAAACCATCCATTTTAGGCATTTTAATATCTGTTATAATAAATGATGTATCTAGGTTTTTTTTAAAAAGTTCTAATCCCTCTTTCCCATTTACTGCTGTAATAACTTCACCAAACACTTTTTGAAGAATTTTGCTAAAAGAGCTCATAATTGCTACATCATCTTCAACATATAATACTTTTTGATTTTTTAGGTGTTCAATATTCATTTTATAATCCTTTAGATATAAAAAAAGCCTAAGTGGTATAACCACTTAGGCTTTAAAGAAATTAATCTTTTGCTTACCCTAAAAATGGGTTTGCATATAATGCAATTAAAGCAATAACAAGTGTATAAATAACTTGTGCTTCGATCATCGCTAGTGCAATAAACATAGTAGTCATAAGTTTTCCACCCATACCTGGATTTCTAGCTGTACCAGCAATAGTTGCAGCAGCAGTATTACCCATACCAACAGCTCCACCAAGAGCAGCAAGACCAAGACCAACACCAGCAGCAAGTACTGAGTAAGCTTTCAATGTTTCGTTAGCTACATTTGCATCAGATGCGAAAGCAGCAGTTGCAATAGCAACCATTAAGAATAAAATTTTTTTCATTCTAAATTCCTTTGTAATAATTTAATTTTATCAAAAGTGAGTTCGGATAGCGTAAACAACTATACAAATAGTTGCCAATACCTACATAAATGCAAATATTTCCCTACTTAACACTTCTAAGTAGTTGCATTATATAGAAATTTTAATTAAATGTCAAAATATTTATATTAGTTTATTCTCAATAATAGAAGTTACCATATCAACACGACTCTCAAATCCAAAGTTTAAACTTTTTTTATGATTATCTTTTTGTATCTTTTTTAACTCATCATTATTTATAAGTAGTGCATCAATTTTAAAAGGTGTTGATCTATCATATTCATCTTGAATTAATGAAAATGTGTCTATTAACTCTGCTGAATAGTTTGTTGACATTACAAATACAGCATTTTTATAGTACATTGCTTTTAAAACAGATGGAGCAAATAGCTTTAGTTTTGTAGGTAAAATAAATATATCAGAGACAATGAATAGTTCATCAATATTTTCATAATCTTCAAAAAATATAACTTTATATGGTAATTTTGCTCTATTTATTTGTAGTTTTATCTTTTGTATCTCTTTTGATGAAGATTCAATCATAACAATAAAATTTGTTTTATGCATATGTTCAAGAATCTCAAGAAATGATTTTATCCCGCTAAGTGTTAAGTCTTTACCTTGAAAAAATATCATTTTTGTATCTTTTTCTATCTCAAATTTTGATTTAAACTCTTTTTTTAAATCTTTTGTATAAGCAGTTGTACTATTTACATAAGGATAAACAACTTGAATTTTATCTTTGTTTATAGCAGATAACTTATCTATAATTTTTAGTTTCATACCATTTGAATTAACAATGGTAATTTTACTATTCTCAACCATTGTTATTGCAGTATCATTTAAAATACCTTGGTGAAAATATATATCTGGATAGTTATGATTTTTAAAAGTTAATTTTGAAAAAAGTGATTGTTTTTTATAATAATCAACATCGTATAATTTTTCTAATCTCTGCGTTAATTTTGTTTTATTTTTAATTGCTATTTTAATACTATTCATAGGTAAATAGTATTAAAATATTGATTAATACTAACTAAAATATTAAATTTTTAAATTTTTTGCCCATCTCTCCATTAACTCATGAAGTTGCTCTTTTGGTGCTTCTAAAAAGTCAATAACAAATCTATCTTCTAGTTCACTAACACCTATACTTCTAGGACGAGCTGCTAAAATTTTTGTATTTGGAATTGCTGGTCCAAAACAAAAAATAATATTTTGAGCATCTTTCATCCCCTCCATAATAGGACCACCTAACTCTTTTGTATGTGAATAATGATCGAAAATTGCAATAAATCTTGCTATTGGATGAGCCTCTATTTTGGCTTTGAAATATTCTATAATCTCTGGTACATTTTTAACTTCAACTTCAGTTTTTAATAACTCTAGTGAGTATACAGGATATTTATCCATAAAGATCTCTTTTTTCATTTTTGTTCCTTTGTTTTAATTAAATATTACTTATTAAATGTTGCAAATGATTTTACACAACACTTAATACTTTGTGCTATATCACTACCTTGTCTATCCATAAAGTCTATTTGAACTTTATATATAGTTTTATTATTTTTATTTTTAACTTGTAATACAACATATCCAGCATAAAGTTTACTTTTTTTAGTTTTTTTACCTGGGTCTTTCACATCATTTTCATATATATAATAAGAAAGATTTAGTTTAGAGTCTGAATCTTTTTTTTCTGTTATGTAACTATTTAATTCTTGATTTACAATTTTATCTGTATCTTCAAGTTTAACATATTCAAATAGTTTTGATTGGGCATATACTGCTTTTTCAATACTTGAAGTAAGATTTATATTTCCACTTTCAAGTAATGATTGAGCAACTTTGATATCTTCATTGCCAAAACCTCTCTCAAAGCTTGTAGATTGTTGTTGACAAGGGATTCTTTTTGATTTTCCTGATTCTGGTACACCTGAAGCACTTGGGACATCAGATGTTGTCATTATTAACATAGCAATTGCAAATACAACTACAAATATGATTAAGTTTTTTTTCATTTTTTTACTCCTGAATACATATATCGTGTTTTTTCATATGTATAATTGTTTGATATATTACTATTGCTATTACAAGTGTAACAGCAATTACCATTGAATAAGATAGTGCTAACATGATAGGGTCTTGAGTTTTTACATACATAAGCATTGAGGCAATTGCCATAGCTGCTATTGGGAACACAAAAGCCCACCAAGATATAAAAAACTTTATTTTTACAAAACTTTTATACATAAATGCTACAAGTAGTGTAAAAAATAGTGCAATATTAAATAAGAATATTGCAAATCCATCAATAACACCAAACATCTTAAAATATGCTATAAATCCTACAGCAGGTGGTGCAATAAGTATAAACATTGTGGGGATAAATTTAACTGCTAGTTGATGATGGAAAATAATTCTATTTAAAATAATTGCAAATAAAATTACCCAGAAAAACATACCAACACTAAAGAAATACATAAGTATTCCATTTGTTGCAAAACCAACACCAGCAACTGGAACCAATACATTTCCTACAATTGGTATAAACCAAGCAGGGTTTGAGTGTGCTAACTCTTGGTTATCATTTATCCACGATGAAATAGTATGCATTGTTAGATAAAAATGTAATGCAGTTCCTGGATACCAAAAAGTAGCAGAGATAGTAGGGTTGGTTTCTTTAAAGATAATAGCTAACATTAACATAGATATAGAGATAGCAGCAAAAAAGTTTATCCTAACTGGATGAGAAAACTCTTTTTTTACTGCCATTGAGTATTTTGAATATTTTATTAAATATATAATAGATACAACGATGAATATTAAAGTTGTAATATACATTAAAACAGAACCAATAATATGTGGAAACCCAATCCACTCACCAGCTTTTTGATATGTAATAGTAAGTCCACTCATACCCATCACTATTGCATACATCATAATAGGAAAAAATTTTAACTTATTTTGTTCTTTTTGAGACTCTTCCAAGTTTCCCCTTTTTATAAGTAAAGCTAACTATTAATATAATTTAATTGGATAATACTATAATTTTATAAATTTGTCAATTAAATAATTTATCTACTTTATTTTCCCAATGATATTGTAAAAAGAGCACCTGTAAACATAATATTATTGTATTCATAGTTTATATTTTCAGCATTAATTGTCCCACCCATTGCATCTACAATAATATTGTATGTCATATGAAGACCTAAACCTGTACCTTGTGATTGATGTTTTGTTGTAAAATATGGTTCAAATATTTTAGGTAAAATATCTTTTGGTATCCCTCCCGCATTATCTTTAAATTCAATAATAATATTATCATTTACTATTTTTGTTGAAATAAATATATATATCTATCGCAATCTAAATCTTTTAAAATATCTTTAGAGTTATTAAAAATATTGATAAAACATTGAGTAAGTTCATTTTTGAATCCATTAACATTTATATCGTTATTTAGCTCTAATATAATATTTATTTGATGATTTTTTATTGATGATTCAACAAGATGTAAAAAGCTATCAATATTATCTGTTAGATTAAAAATAGATTTTTCTCTATCCCCTTTTATAAAATTTCTAAAATCATCAATTGTATTTGATAAATACTGTGCATTGTTATTTATAGATTCACAAGTTTTAAAAAACTCTTTATCTTCTAAAACTCCTGTCATCTTTTGTAGCTGCATACCTGTTGCACTTGAAGAGATAACAGATAATGGTTGTCTCCATTGATGGGCAATATTTCCTATCATCTCACCCATAGAGACAAGTTTTTCTGATTGAGATAATCTTTTTTCTATCTTTTTACTTTTTTCTACCTCTATAATAATTCTTTGTTCAAGATTTTCATTTATATCTTTTAATTGAGTAGTTTTTTTATCAACTAATTTTTCTAGAATCTCTTTTTGATTTAAAGTTCTATATATAAAATAAAATAGTACTAGTAAGATAGTAAACAGCGTAATACGGATATAAAATGTATTTCTAAGTGTTGTATTTATAAATTTATTCTCTTCATATGCTACAATCCATGCTAATATTTTATTCTCTACATTTCCATAAATAGGTAAAAATGCTATTGATGTTGTATTATTATAAGTATCCTTTGTATATAAACTAAATGGTTTAGTTTTTTTAATATTTGTATCAATCTCATTAAGTATTGGTTTTAATCTTAATCTATTTTCTACAACACATTTTTGATATGTATGTTGTTTTGTCATTGTCATCATATAGTTTTTATGTTCGGCACTTTGAACATATTTTAATATTAAATCATCTCTATTCCACGCATTAGCATCGAAAATAGTTTTATTAACTAAAAAGTGAGTATGCATTTTACTTATAAGTGTAAAGTTGTCTTGTAAATTCTCACTAGAGAAAGATATCTCCATAGCACCGATATATATATTTTCTTTATTAAATAGTGGATATACATTTCTAAATGCGTGTGCCGTTCTACCTTGGGCAAATCCTCTTACTCCTTTTTTTGTCTTATTTGTATATTTAAAGTCACTACGATAATTTGTTAGGTCATCTCCATATTTATTTGGTTTATGAAATCTAAAAAATGATTCATTATTTGGAAAAACAAAGTGATATTGTAGAACACCTTTCATTTTCAATCTTTTATATTTTATTTC
>JAYEOQ010000103.1:0-15258 GCA_034723215.1 Campylobacterota bacterium
CTTTATTTGGATCTCCATAAGTTTCAAAATATATATTTTCATTAAACTCTTTTTCTTTGATAAACATTGCATTTAAAGTTACAGTTAAAAACAGTAAAAGAAAAATTAATAATTTAATAAAATGATTAGTCATTTAACAACCTAAAATAATATATTTTGATATGGTATAAAACTTTTTTAACCACACTTCACCTACCTAAAAAGTATATAAAACTTTTAGTTACAATTCGATAAAATGTAGCTATTATATAAAATTCAGGAAAGTTATTTGTTTAATAATTTATACACTATTATAGAAAACTCAGCTAACAAAGTAGTTATACAATTAGCAGATAAAAATCATCCTATATTTAAGGCACATTTTCCGACATTTGCTATATTGCCAGGCTTTATACAAATAGATATAATAGCCCATATATTAAATGATGATATCGTTTCTATAAAACAATCTAAATTTATCTCACATATTCTACCTTTAGATACAATCACATATAATATAGAAAAAAAAGAGAATAAAACATCTATTAAACTATTTAAAGATTTAAAAAAAGTAAGCGAAATAAGATATGAATCATAATAAATTTATAGCCATAGTACCAACATACAATAACCCAACAACAATAAAAGATGTAGCCTTTGATATTTTAAATCATAACCATCAATTAATTATAATCGATGATGGTTCTTATATACCTATAGAGAGTTTATTTAAAGATGATGAAAAACAAAATATATATTTTGTAAGACACGATATAAATAAAGGTAAAGGTGAAGCTATAATATCAGGGACTAAAAAAGCAAAAGAGTTAGGTTTTACCCATGTTGTTAGTCTTGATGGAGATGGGCAACATTTAGCATCACAAATAGACCCTTTAGTTAGTGCAACTAATGGAGATGAGATTGTAATAGGTGCTAGAAATTTTGACCTAGAGAATGTTCCAAATGGAAGTAAATTTGGAAGATGGTTTAGTAATATGTGGGCTTGTTGGGATACTGGTTTTACTATTACTGATTCTTTATCTGGATTTAGAATATATCCAATTAGTATATTAGATTTACCAATTAAAACTACAAGATTTGATTGGGAGATGGAAGTTATAGTTCGTCACGCTGATGCAAATAAAGTTATAAAAGAGGTTGTTATCGAGTGTTACTATCCAACAGCACAAGATAGAGTAAGTCACTTTAGAAAATTTTGGGATACCATGGCAATTGTTTGGGTACATATCCAAATTTTACCATTTAAATGGATAAAGTGGTTAAACCCTTTTAAAAAATAACTCTATAGAGTAAGTAAATTTAACTTACTCTATAAAAAGTTTACCTATTCAGCAAACATTGAAAGCTGAACATCTATAGCTCTTTCTAGGTTTTGAACCCATCCGTTATAGTTGTTATGAATTGTATTTTTTGTAGCATCATATTTTAAGTTTATACTATTTTCATAATTAATACTATAACTAGTTTTAGTATAGTCAATTCTTACAATAGCTCTATGTGTTCTTAAGTTAATTGTAGCTTTTGCTTCACCATCTTTAACTTTTGTTACTATCCATCCAAGAGATACCCCTGCTCTTTTAATTGCAGTATAAACATCATTTGATGATGCACTCTCTTTAACTGTAACTTGATTATTTTGTACATTATATACAGCTGCTGCTCCACAACCTGTAAGTACAAATAATAACACACCAACTAATCCACTTATTTTTAATAAATTTTTCATTATTAACTCCTTTAAAAATTATGAAATTGTAGCTAAAATATTATTAAAAAAAATATATATTTTAAGTATGATTATAATAAAATATTGAAATTTTTTTAAAGGTATAAATAATCAATCAAACACAACAAAGAGGAAGTGGATGGAGTATCAATCTAGCTTTTAATCTCTATAAACTTTTAGGATATAAATTTGTTTACTACCTTATGTATCCTGTAACATTTTTTTATTTTTTATTTGCCTCAAATGTGAAAGATTCTTTAAAAATTTATTATAAACATCTTGATATAAAGATGACAAATAAAATATATTTTGAACACCTAAGGGTATTTGCAATTTGCATGGTTGATAGATTTATCTCCAAAGTAGATATTGAAAAGTACACTTTTGAATTTGAAGATATCCAAACCCCTACAAAAATATTAAATGATGGTTCTATATTATTGTTTTCACATTTTGGAGGTTGGGCATCATCAATAAACTCTGCAAATATAAAAAATAAGATAAATATAGTGATGCAAGAAGCTATGATGAGCTCAATAAAAAATATTGAAAATGAGATAGAAACTAAATCAAACACACATATTATTGATTTAAGTAGTGGTACATTATCTGTTTCAATACAAATTGCAAATGCTTTGATGCAAAATGAAGTTGTAGCTATAATGGGAGATAGAGCATCAAATATAAAAGGTCAAGAGGGTGTTGAGTTTTTAGGAGAAATAGCAAACTTTAATAAAAATCCATTTCAAATAGCCTACAAAACTTCAAAACCTATACTTGTCTATTTTATTGTGTTAAAAGGGATACAAAAATATCAAGTTCAATGGATAAAAATTGATATGGATAAAACATTAAATGAGAAAGAAGCTATAATAAAAGCTTTAAATATTTATACAAAAAAATATGAAGAGATTATAAAAATATATCCAAACCAATGGCTAAATTTTTACAATTTCTGGAAGAAATAAATATAATGGCTGGAAGAAATAAGTATAGTAACTGTAAGAAATAAATTAAGAGTATAGGGAAAAAATGAACTTAACAATAGACAAAAGAACGATAACTTTAGATGAAATAACAAATGCAAGTGATATAACAATATCAGATGAGAAGGAATTTTTAACATTTATAAATCATACTCATGATTTTATGATGGATACTATTAAGCAAGGTAAACCAATATATGGGATCACAACAGGTTACGGGAATAGTGGAAAAAACTATGTAAATTATGAAGATGCTGAAACTTTACAAGTAAATTTATTTAGGTTTCATGGGTGTGGTATAGGTGTAAATTTATCTTATGAAGTTTGTAGATATGCAGTTATTTGTAGAACTATATCTTTAAGTAAAGCTAGGTCTGGTGTATCTACAAATTTATTACATAGATTAGAGATGTTAATACAAAAAGATATTATACCTGTGATACCTTCACAAGGTTCAGTGGGTGCTAGTGGGGATTTAACCCCTTTATCTTACATAGCTGCTGTTATTGCTGGTGAGAGAGAAGTTTATTATAAAGGTAGCATATGTGATGTAATGGAAGTTTATAATGAACTTGATATCACACCTTATAAATTTGAGCCAAAAGAAGCACTTGCAATTATGAATGGTACTACAATTATGTCTGCAATTGCACTTAAAGCTATAGAGGAGTTTGAAGTTGTTTTAGACTCTATGGAATCTTATGTTGCTGGTATGTTTGAAGTTTTACTTGGTGATGACACTCCTGTTGCAGATTTTGTACACGACTCAAAACCTTTTAGTGGACAAATAAAAGCAGCTAAAAATATTCAAAATAAAATAAGTGGTTCAAAACTAACTCACGGTAGAGATGATAGATATGATAAGTTTTTTGCTGATAATCACTTAAATATTCAAGATACTTACTCTATGAGATGTGCACCACAAGTTCTAGGTGTAATTAGAGATAATTTAGAGATCTCTAAAAACTGGGTAGAGACAGAGATAAACTCAGTAAATGATAATCCACTAATTGATGGTGAAAATCAGATTATATATACTTCTGGAAACTTTTACGGTGGATATGTAGCTCACGCTATGGATACACTAAAAATTTGTGCTGCTAATTTAGCTGACTTACTAGATAAAGAGTTTGCTTTATTGGTTGACCATAAATTCAACAGAGGTCTTGGTGAAAATTTAAAGCTTTCAAAAGAACCATTTTTTCATGGTTTTAAAGCTATGCAAATATCACTTAGTTCATTAAGTGCAGATGTTATCAAAAATACAACAGCAGCTTCAATCCACTCAAGACCAACAGAATCATTAAATCAAGATAAAGTATCTATGGGAACAACAGCTGCGAATGATTTTGCTAAAATGATACCAGACCTGCACAATATGCTTTCAATTGCATTTATTGGTATGGCACAAGCTGTTGATATAAGAGGGGAAAATGAAGTTTCACCTCATCTTAAAAATATTCACGATGAAACAAGAAAAATCGTTAAACCACTTTTAGAAGATAGAAGAATGGATGGAGATATAAAAAATATCAAAGTTCTTATTAAAGATGGAAAATTTATCTAAACTATGGAAAAGCTAAAAGTATTAGTTACAGGAGCCACTGGATCTATAGGTGAATCTATAGTTAAGGAATATGCTAAAAATGGATACTTTGTATATATCCATTACAACTCTAATATCTCAAAAGCTAAAGAGTTATTAGACGAGATAAAAGATGGTGAACTAATCACTTTTGATATGTCTGATAAAAACTCTATTAAAAATAGTTTAGAAGATTTAGAAGTTGATGTACTTATAAACAATGCGGGAATCATAAAAGATAGTTTATTTTTCTTTATGGATGATGAACAGTGGGAAGATGTAATTGATATAAATTTAAATGCAAACTTTTATATAACTAAACTTATATCAAAAAATATGATTATGAATAAAAAAGGTAGTATAGTAAATGTAGCTTCTATCTCTGGTGTGTGTGGAAATAGTGGTCAAGCTAACTACTCTGCATCAAAAGGTGGAGTTATTTCACTTACAAAAACTTTAGCAATAGAGTTAGGTAGATATAACATAAGGGTAAATGCTCTAGCTCCTGGAATAATAGAATCAGAGATGATTGAAAATCTTCCAAATACAAAAGAGCTTAAAAAAACTATACCACTTAAAAGATTTGGTAAAGTAGAAGAAGTAGCAAAATGTGCATACTTTATAGGTGTAGATGCAACTTATGTAAGTGGTGAAGTTTTAAATATAAGTGGTGGTATGGTTAGATAATAAAATGAGAATCATATTTTCTTTACTTTATGCACCCATCATATTTTTTAGCTTAAGATATTTTGATACACCACTAGAGGATGCTTTTGTTTTAAAAGCTTTTCCACTTGTGTTATCTGTTACTATCACTTTGATGATTATTTTATCGTATATAAAAAAAGAATCTATAATTTTGATTTTTGCTAAGAGATTCTCAAAAACAAAAATCTCAAAAGAGGAAAAAAAATATATCCATAATTCAACACTTTTTTGGATACTAATTAGTTGTATAAATATTATGATGCATACAATCATTTTATTTGATACAAGTACATCACTTTGGTTATTTTATAGTTCTATTGGTTGGTATTTTTTATTTGGTATTGCTGGAATATTACAGTTTATACATAGAAAATTTGTTTTTTTAAAAGGACTAAAAGTTGAAGATTAAAGTATTAAATGACAATGGAACAACAAACATACATAATATTAACAAAGAAAACTACTCTAAATCTTTTGAAAATAAAGATATAACATATATAGGCTCATCTTCAAAAGAGGAAAATAGTTTAAATATAATTGACTCATATCTAAGCAACTCAAAATCAATCCTTTTTGATAATACAAACAAAACTATCTCTTCACAAATTAACAACTCAAATATATTTGAAAAGCAAGATTTTTCAATGCTGTTTTTCACAAGTGGAAGTACAGGTAACCCTGTAGGTGCTTTTAAAACAAATCAAAACCTTGAATCTGAAGTAGAAGTTTTTACTAAATTAGTTGAAAAATATAAAATAAAAAGTGTAATAGTAACTGTCCCTTTTATACATATCTATGGGACATTAGTTGGTTTACTATACCCTTTATTAAATGATATAGATATAGTACTAAAAGAGCATTTTTTGCCAAACGATTTAATTAATTTAATTGATAACAACAGCTTAATAGTGACAACTCCACTATATATAAAAGCATTAAATAAAACAAATGAACAAAAAGATTTAAACTCATCTATTTTTATAAGTTCAACTGCACCTCTTGATAAAGAAAATGCAAAAACATTTTGTGAAAAATTTAATACTAATATTATTCAGCTTTTTGGTTCAACAGAAACTAGTGGAATAGCATATAAATATAATGATGAAGAGTTATGGACACCTTTAGATAAAGTAAAAATATCTACAAATAATAAAAATGAACTAAATATTAAATCACCATTTGTATCAAGTGTATTATTTGAAAATGGTTTTAAAAATACAGATGGAAAGATACAAACATTTGACTATATAGAAAAGTCAGGTGATAAATTCAAACTTATAGGTAGAAGTTCAAAGATATTTAAAATCGCAGGTAAAAGATACTCAACAGTTCAAATAGAAAATATACTAGAAGATATTAACGAAATATCAAAAGCACTCGTTTTCGTTGATAACAGTGACAACAATTTAAGAGATGAGATACTAAATATAACTTTAGAAAGCTCAAAAAAGTTTTCAAGTTTAGAGATTAAAAAGATTTTAAAGTCTAAACTTTCAAATTTAAAATTTTCTATTAAATTAAATTATGTAGATAAGATACCTACAAATGCAATTGGGAAGAAGCTAAAAATCAATTAGTTTATCTATTTTTACTTCTCTTTTGAAACAATAGTAAAAATAGTATTCCAAAAACACCTATTACAGCTGTAACTCCTATAGAAAAAAGTGAGTTAATATCACTTATAATCAATACTCCAAACCCTGCAAATGTACTTATAAGTGAGAATATAATAGCCAAAGTTGTATTGTGTGATAGTGTTGGTTCATTCATATATATCCCATAATCTATCCCAATAGCAAGTATCACAAATGCCATAAACATATGTAAAATATTTAAGGGTACAAACCAACTATAACACAGTATTAACGATACAGGAAATAGTATATAAGTAAATGCTTGCAAGAATCTTCTTTTTGTAACTATTACTAAAATTGTTACAATAAGCAATAAAGTTAATCCACCAAATAAAGTCAAATCATTATGCACTTTTTTAATAGAGTTTTCAAACAGTGTTTTTGTCTGAGCATTTTGAACAAAATCTAGTTTTAATACCTCTTCTGTTTTTTCTGGAGATACCATTGCAAATGCTACATATTTATTATCTTCATAAATCAAATCAAAACCAAAACTATTTAACATCTCTAATGTATACTTAGGATATGGCTGATGAAGTTTCTCCTTGGTATAACTATTAGAAAAATATCCATCTTTAAAGCCAACATTTTTTGCTGATCTATCTAAATTCTCTTTTAATTTATCAAAATCAAACTTTTTAATCTCTTCAAGTTTCTTAATATATTGATGTTCTGATAGAAGTGTTGATAAAGGGGCAAAACTATTTTTGTCAATTGATTTAATAAACTTTGAATGAGCAATTAAATCATCACAACTAGCACCTGTAATTAATATAGCAGATTTTTTATGTTGATTTAGATTTGATTTAAAAAATTTATCTATAGCTATTAGCTTCTCATTTTTATAATCTAAACTTTTAATATCCAAATCTACTTTAGAATAAAATATTGATATAACAATAACAATCATAGAAAATATTAATATTTTATATCTTTTTATTGTAAAAGGTGAACTGTAGTTCTCTTTAGAATAAGGTTCTTTATGTTTTATACCTAAATATGGATATATAAAAGAGAAATGGATATAAGCCACAGCAAGTGATGATATTGTAAATATTGATATTTGTTGAATAAGTGGAAAATCTATAAATGACATCAATACAAATGCAGTTATAGTTGTTAAAAAACCATAAAATACTGCTTTATTAAATCCAAGCTTTTTATTATAGTAGTTATGTAAATAGTGATGAAACATATAATCAATCGATACAGAGGTAACAGCTGTTGCAAATACCAAAGCAATAATAGAAACCACAGGAAAAATTGAAGTAACAACCAACTGTCCAACAATAACTGATGTAACTAAAGTTAAAGCAATATTTATAAAAAGATAAAAATTTTTCAATATCACTAGATATAAAATCCCAAGCATTACCATAGATGCAAAGATAATTAATTTAACATCTGATTGAATTTTTTTAGAGTTTTCGACATAGTAAAAAACTGGGCTAAAAAACTTTATATTCTCATATTTATCTAAAATATTATGAATATCAGTATATATCTTTATCCTTGATCTCTCATCAATTTTTGAATTAATATTAAAAACTGCTAGATAACCATAATCACCAATAGTAAGATTTCCATTTTTGATTTTTAGTTTTGTAGATATTGGTTCTTTATTAATAATTCCAAAAGGGTCGTTAAGATTTAAATTAAAATAAAAAGGTGATGATAACATCTGCTGGTATATATTTTGCAGCTCTTTTGTAGTATCTATTTGATCATTAGAACTGTATTTTAAACTATTTAGATATAGATTATACCTCATCTTAAACTCTTGAAAGTTTTTATTATTTAGTTGATTGTTTATAGTTATCTCTGGATGTTCAGCTAAAAGTTGTTTGATCTCCTTTATCTTTTTTAAATCATCTTTATCAAATCCATCTACAGCTACTAAAAAAGTTTTTATGAAGCCTAATTTTTCCGCTAAGTTATAAAACTTTTTATCTTCACCTGTAAGCATAGAGGATAGTTCTAAAGATATTTTTTGATTTGGCTGTATTATAAAAAAAATTGCTAATACAAATCCAAATATTATAAAGTTTGAAAACTTAGTTAATTGTTTCAATTGTTACTATATCTTTGTTTGTCATATTTATTATAATTTTTTTATTTAAATTATCACTTTTTTCAATAGAGATAGACTCAATTATACTATAAACAATTGGTTTCCCTAGTAACTTTACAATGTTATTTTCTTTTTTAACTTCAAACATCTCATCTAAAGTACTATACTCATCTTTGATAATTGCCTTTAAAATTAGCCCCATATATTGAGACTTTGGATACTCTTCAAAAGTATATTCTAAAGTTTCCTCATCTTTTAAAATAGTTATCCTATCACTTAAATAAGATATAGTTTCAACACTTGGTTTTGTGTATTTTATAATTAAATTTTCCTCTTTTACAAATAAAGAACCATGCTTTACCCTTTCAAAATCAAGAGCAACCATATAACGAGTCTCTTTAAAACCAATTTCTGTTGAGAATAGAAACATAAAATGTAAAAAAAGTAGTAGTATAATTTTCATAAATAATTATACAATTTAAAGAGTTAATCTTTACTTATCAGCTATTTTTTATTATTAAAAAACTACTTAACTATCTCATAAATATATTTTAGATATAATCACTAAAAATATAAACATATTAAGGTAAATAAAAATGTCTGAACAAACTCCATTAGAAATTGCACTTGCACATTCAATGACAAAAGAAGAGTACGAAATAGTATTAAATATGCTTGGTCGTGAACCAAACTACACTGAAATTGGTGTAATATCTGCTATGTGGTCTGAACATTGTTCTTATAAGTCATCTAAAAAATACTTAAATGGTTTCCCTACAAAAGCCCCATGGGTTATACAAGGTCCAGGGGAAAATGCAGGTGTTATTGATATTGGTGGTGGATATGCTGCTGTATTTAAAATGGAATCACACAATCACCCATCTTTTATAGAGCCTTATCAAGGAGCTGCTACTGGTGTTGGTGGTATTATGAGAGATGTATTTACAATGGGTGCAAGACCTGTTGCATCTATGAACTTAATCCAATTTGCTGGAATAGAGGGTGATAGTGATGTTGCTAAAAAACATAGATTTCTTTTAAGAGGTGTTGTTGATGGTATCGGTGGATATGGTAACTGTATGGGAGTTCCTACTATTGGTGGACAAACTGGTTTTGAAGAGTGTTATGCTGGAAATAACCTTGTAAATGCTTTTAACCTTGGTATTTGTAAATCTGATGAGATATTTTTAGGAGTTGCCGAGGGTATTGGAAACCCTGTAATGTATGTGGGTAGTAAAACTGGTCGTGATGGACTTGGTGGTGCCGTTATGAGTTCTGCTGCATTTACAGAAGATAACGAATCAAAAAGACCAACAGTACAAGTGGGAGATCCATTTACTGAGAAACTTTTACTTGAAGCTTGTATGGAACTATTTAAAAAAGATCTGATTATCGGTATTCAAGATATGGGTGCTGCTGGACTTACAAGTTCATCTTTTGAGATGGCTGGAAGAACTGGTAGTGGTATGAAAATGGACTTAGATAAAGTTCCTAGCAGAGAAGAAGGTATGACACCTTATGACTTTATGCTTTCTGAATCACAAGAGAGAATGTTAATCTGTGCAAAAGCTGGTTGTGAACAAGCTGTTATTGATATTTTTGAAAAATGGGAATTAAGTGCTGCTGTAATTGGAGAAGTTACTGATACTGGAAATATGGAACTATATTGGCATGGTGATTTAGTTGCTGATATACCTATTCAACCACTTTCAGAAGAAGCTCCTGTTTTAGATAGACCTGTAGCAAAACCTGCTTATTTAGATACTATTAAAGATATAAAAATGACAAAAGATTTAAGTATGACAGATACTTTTGATATCTTATGGAAAAGCTTAGAGGTTGTTGATAAATCATTTATCTATAACCAATATGACTCAATGGTACAAACAAATACTATAGAGGGACCTGGTTCTTTAGATGGTTCTGTTGTAAGAATTAAAGAGACAGGTAAAGCTCTTGCTATGAGTGCTGATTGTAATACAAGACAATGTTATATCGATCCTGAACTAGGAAGTGCTGCTGCTGTTATGGAAGCTGGTAGAAATGTTGCTATGACAGGTGCTAGACCTTTAGCTATTACAGATTGTTTAAACTTTGGTAACCCAGAAAATCCAGAAGTTATGTGGCAATTTAAATATGCTTGTGAAGGTATAAAAAAAGCTTGTAAAGAGTTAAATACACCAGTAATTGGTGGAAATGTATCTTTATACAATGAAACAAATGGTGTAGGAGTTTTCCCAACACCAGCAATTGCTACTGTTGGTCTAAATGATGATATGAATAAAGTTTTAGGTTCATCTTTTAAAGGTAAAGGTAACTATATCTGTTTAGTTGGTGAGTCATATAGTGAATTTGGTGGAAGTTTATACCTAAAAGAGATTGAGGGTAAAATTGCTGGTGAACATCCTGGTGTTGATTTTGAAGCTGAGTTAATGCTTTGGGAAACTATAATCGAAGCAAATAAACTAGGACTACTAGAATCTGCCAAAGATGTAAATGTTGGTGGTATAGCAATTGCACTAGCTAAAATGTGTTCAGTTGGAGATATGGGTTGTGATGTAAATGTTTCATTTGAAAATGAAAAAGATATATTTTCAGAATCTTTAAGTAGAGCTATTATTGAAGTAAAACCAGAAAATATCCAAGCTTTTAATGACCTAAGTGCAAAAATTGGTATTAGTTATGGATGTATCGGTAAAACTGGTGGAGATGTACTTTCAATCAATAGCCTATACAGAAATATGGACAAAGTTAAAGATGTATATTTTAATAGATTTAAAGAGATTGTAGAGCAAGATTTATAATCTTATTTACTCTTTAAATAAAAAAGGTGTAGCTATTTAGGATGATTATCTTTTAGTCTACATTACCCATCGAGGACAATTTGAACAATAAGGTCTAACGGCAATCTTGAGGGACAAGGTAAAATTACGGCGTGACTATTTATGATTTCATATATCATAATGCGACACATAAAAGCTCGATATTTTCGCAGTTTTCACTTGTTCTTTTCCAAGGTTTTGTTGTGCTTTATACTACTTTAAAGTTAATTGTCTCCAATTTGTTTCAATATGATTTCATCTAACTCTTTTACCTTTATTTTTATCGCTATTGGCTATTCTAGTTTTGTAAATATTTGATTTTAATTCTATTCCTAAATTTTGCTTTGAAGTTATATTATCTAAAAATATATCAACATCTTTTTGAATATTTTTATAATGTTTTGATAACTTTTTAAAAGACTTAGAATAAAGTCTTTTTTCTACAATATTAAGTTTCATTATATATCATTAATATCTATATATTTATTTGTTTTAATACCACTTTCACACATAGAAGATTTTAAATCTTTTAAATCTTCTAAAATAAAGCATATGAATTAAATTTGATTGATGAGAATGGCAAAAGAACCAAAAACAAAATTAAAACTAAAGATGACAAAGATGCCTACGATAGCTACTATAAAATAATATTTAATTTGAAAAGACTGTTACAAAAGACGGTGAAATATAGATATTTACAAAAATTTTTATTGGGGGGGTTTACTTCGAGAAGACTATGAAGTAGAAGACAATGTATTAAAGCCATCTAGGATGAAAACATTTAAAAATGTAGTTTATAAGGATATATTGTGAATTACGCTATTAAACATAAAGCATAATTCACAGCATTATTCCAGCTGGAGCATACTGTTTTTTAGGAAATCTTCTTGATTAAAATTAACTCTAGATTGTTGTTGACAGTTACTATTTCACTGCAATTCTAAGAGATCTCATCAAATCTTTTTCTAGCATTTTCAAAAAACTCTTTTTTTTCTCTTTTTAATTCATCTGAAATATTTGGGTTGGCGTCAAATTTTTTCCTTGATTCTTCTAGTAACATTTTTGTTTGTTTGGCTTTTTCTTCAAATGAAATATCTTTTTTAACTCCAGCTTTTTTTATTTTGATTAGATTTTCTTTTACTTTCTCTAGAAAATCTGTGGTGTCTTTATTAATTCCTTCATCAGCAAAAGTTGCCCATAAAAATGAACCCATTTGTTTATCTATATTAGATATAATAGGTATTATTTTTTCTTTTATTTCTACATACAATTCTTCACTAAAATTACTTTCTACATATTTTAAAAAATTATTCAACTTACCCTTAAGCTCATTTAATGATTCTTTCTTTCTTTCAAATTCCAGCTTTTCTTCTCTTAAGTGTTGTGATAATTCTTTACTATCCATTTCATCAATAGGTTTTGGTGGGGTTTAGTGTTTGTTTGACATAATAAAACTATCCTTTTTCTTGTTAAAATTTTTAAGTTATTTTTATTATAATAAAAATAACTTAAAAAAAAAGATTTAATATAAAATATTTAGAACAGTACAATTTGAACAAGAATTATTCTGATTTAGGCAGTCCTATTTAAGGGGAGGCTTACAAAACCATTTACACTTCATACATTTGTAAATATTTTTTAAGTTCAGTGGTGAATTTAGTACGATATTTTTTAGGAGAGATAAGTTCCACATCAGGTATCCATGCTTTTATAGTATTATCTATATCTTCTTCAGTGGTCACTTCAAAGGAAACAAGCAGTGATCCATCTTCATTATTTTGCAGTATTTTTTGTGAAGGCAAAATCTTTTTTAGTTGAAAATTAAAGGCTGCATTCGGATACACTTTGATCACTACTTCCATAGAGTTACCATCATCAAACCAAGCAGAGTGAACATTGTCTAAAATTGATTCTATTGGTTTATGTAGTTGAAACTTTTTCTTTTCTATATTCATCCTTTGAATTTTATGAATAAAGACTGTTTTAATCTTTTCATCATCTAAATCTTTCCCAAACAAATACCAAATTCCATCAAAACTAACCACCTTATATGGTTCCATAAAAAATTCTCGATTGGGCAGTATAAGTGAAATAGTATTTTTATACTCTATGGCTCGTTCAATATCATTTAAAAGCTTTGAGTCAAATTCTATATCTTCAAATGCATATGGTTGTATATGGTATGCTGTGGAATATGTTGGAGTTAATAATTTTGCAAAGATACTATGAGTGATCTTGTCAAAGTTTTTATTTATATCTTTAATTTGAGACAGAGCTAGATACACAAAAAGCATTTCATCATTTTTTAAAGATGCCTTGTTCAAACTAAACCCTTCTATAAAATGTAATTGTTTAAGAGTGTTTTCTTCTATAGGGAAATAGCATAATCGTTCGTTTATATCTCGTTGAATCGTTTTAGCACCAACATTAAATTCTTCCATCAGATTTTTTCTGGTTGGGTATTCACTATTGGATAGTTTTTGAAGAATAATAATCAGCCTTGTTAAAACCTTATCACTATTTTTAGCTGTAGTTCTTTTCTGTAAATGATCAAACATCTATATTCCTCATAAAAAATAACAAATTAGTATATCAAAAATAAACTTAAGAATATTATTTAATTTTTATATTTTATCAGTATTGTGGACAAGATGCTGTCCAAATCAAGTGTTATAGTTTCTTAACTTTAAAATTAGGAGATAAAAATGAAAAAGTTAACACTTATAACGATACTAGCAACAGTAGCTTTTGCTCAAATGCCAAAAGCAGATGCAGATTCAGTTTGGAAATATATCCATGAGACAAGTCCTTATTGGAATTGGAAAACGATCAATGATAAAGGGCCATTGTATAAAAATAATAGAAAACCACACGCGCCAATTCTATCTACTTATGTAAATGATATTGCATATGAATCAATTAAAAAAGGTGAAAGAACTCTCCCTTATGGTTCTTTAATTGTAAAAGAAAACTATAAAGATAATAAGTTTAAAATGCTTGGTATCAAGTATAAGAAAAAAAGTTATGATATTAAAAGTGGAGACTGGTACTGGATAAAAGTTAAACCAAGTGGTGAAGTAAAAAAAGCTGGTGTAATCAAAGGTTGTATAGACTGTCACGCTCATGCTAGAGCGGCAGATTTTGTTCATACAGGACATGATTTTGAATACCCACTTCCAAAAAAGAAATAAAATATACATTAACATAGTAAGAGGATACTCTTAACTGTGTTAAAAATCAAAGGAACACAATCATGAAGGAGTCAGGATTATCAACAATATATTATTAGAGTTTTCAAAATCGCTTATTTGTTATAAATATGAACCAGACAATAATCAATTTGTTAGAACTTATCTACTCAAATCAACTGCTAAACATACATCATGTTTAATAAAAATAGCAACATTTCTTAAAGATAATTCTATTAATTTTAAAGTTTTAGATGATTTTACAATTAAAATTGTAGATGACTATTCTACTAATAAAACACCATCTACATCTGATCCAGCTACAATAATTCATACATAGAAATTTTAGATTTTATAGATTGGGTTAACTTCTTAGTAGAATCATGTATTATTAAATCTAACATCTCAATTGTGCAAACCATAATAAGTTTTATTTTGGATAACTCAATCCTATTCATTATATTTTCAAGATCATACATGGTAAAATGATCGAAATTTACAATATCTTTTTCAATAGTTATGTCGTGATATAAATCAT
>JAYEOQ010000104.1:0-3220 GCA_034723215.1 Campylobacterota bacterium
TGATGAACAGGTTGATAGAATTGTTGATAAATGGGTTGCTTATGAAAATGAAATTAAAGAAGTAAGACATCAAAAAGCTATTAAAATAGAAGCTTTTGATCGAGCATCTCGTAATGTTCAAATGAAATATATGCAAATGAGTATTAGAGAAGAATATGAAAAAGGACAAGCAAAAAAATTAGAAGCATATAAAAATGGTAAGCAATATTGACCAGCAAGTTCAAGATTATAGGCTTAATAAAAAATTCTATGAACTTTAAAAATGATTAAATTTAGTTATTTTCCCAAATTAAAAAATAAAAAATTGATATTAATGTATATAGTAATGACATTTTTATTAATCTCTTTATCCCCTTTATTACTAGAAGAACATGTTAAAAATAATATGTGGTTACCCGGCATTGTCTTTTATGCTTCATTAATATATAGTATGTATTTGCTTTTTATGTTTGCAATAGAACGAAAAATAATAGATGCTGAAAAAGTAGAACATATAAAAGATATAAATATTTATAATATTTTAGTATATAGTTATACTTTTTCCTTGATATTATTAGTAATAACTTCTCATGCTTTAATATATAAAGAAACTATGACAATAGTATTATTTGTTATTATCTTTTTATTTTTATTAATAGTTTTTTTAATGTTATTTGATTATTTTTCATATAGGAATAAAAAAATAACGTATAATGAAAGTTAAACTAGTTGGTTTTATTCCAGCTTTTTCTTTTAGGATCTTTTTTAACTTCTTCTTTGAGTATTAATAAAATTTGACTTAATGGCAAATATTTCAGGCTATTTATAAGCTCAACATTTAGCGACTTCACAAACGAAAGAGGAGTACAAAACTATAAAGATAATAAGTTTAAAATGCTTGGTATCAAGTATAAGAAAAAAAGTTATGATATTAAAAGTGGAGACTGGTACTGGATAAAAGTTAAACCAAGTAGTGAAGTAAAAAAAGCCGGTGCAATCAAAGGTTGTATAGACTGTCACGCTCATGCTAGAGCGGCAGATTTTGTTCATGCAGGACACAATTTTGAATACCCGCTTCCAAAAAAGAAATAAAATATACATTAACATAGTAAGAGGATACTCTTAACTATGTTATAAATCAAAGGTTTAAAATTGTAGATAACTATTTTACTAACGATAAGAAAGAAAATTAATATTGTTTAAAACACCATCTACATCTGCTAAAAAACAAATCATCCCATTACAATATAATTATTATAACTTAACCCTTGATTAATTATTTCAAATAGTTTTAGTTTTTGGATTTAATATAGAAAGCTATAAATAAAATGAATAAATCATATTATCTATACAATATAATAAATATTATGATACAATAACAGTATGAAAACTATTGAGATACGGAATGCATTAAAATTATCATCATTTTCACACGATATGATATACAGTACTCTTAAAAATAGTGTAAATAATGTAAATGAAAAAATATCAAATCTAGTAAAAAGTGGTGATATTATAAGGTTAAAAAGAGGTTTTTATACATTTTCAAAGCTATATCTTGATAAGTCGATTGATACTATGAATATAGCAAATACACTTTATACACCATCTTATATATCTTTTGAGTATGCTTTAAGCTTCCATGGAATGATACCAGAAAGGGTAAGTGAAATCACATCTGCCACTTCTAAACATAACAAAACATTTGATACTCCTATAGGAAGATTTAGTTATAAAAAGATACCTATAGAAGCTTACCATTTGGGTATTGACTGGATAGATGATAATGAAAATGGTGGAAAGTTTATAGCTACACCAGAAAAGGCACTTTGTGATAAGATAAGATATGATAGAGGTATAGGTACACTTACTCAAAAATCAATGGTAGAATATTTGCAAAATGATTTAAGGCTGGAAGTGCAAAGTGAATTAAATATAGAACTTATAAACTCTGTAGCAACTGCATATAGGTCTAGAAACTTAAAGACTTTAGCAAATGTATTAGAAAAAGGAAAAATAACATGACTCATCCTGCATTAGAAAAAATGCTAGAAAAATATGATTTAATTAATTCAAACAGCAGCTATGATGCACTAAGAGAGATACTACAAGAGATAATATTACTTGCTTTATACGATGCTGGATTTTTTAAACATGCTTGTTTTTATGGTGGTACTGCACTACGGATTCTACATAAGCTTCCTAGATTTTCAGAGGATTTGGATTTTTCTTTACTTAGAGCTGATGATAAATTTGATATAAGTGTATATGAAAATGCTATAGTGGAAATATTAAAATCTTTTGGATTTGATGTGGATATAGAGGTAAAGGAAAAAAGTAATAAAAATGCTATAGCCTCAGCATTTATCAAAGGTAATACTATAAGTCACTTGATTAATATAGATGCACCAAAAGATATAACAAATAAAATCCATCAAAATAATAAAGTAAAAATAAAATTAGAAATAGATACAAATCCACCACTTGAGTTTCAAACACAGAGTATCATCAGACTTACACCTAGACCTTTTTCAATAAATGCTATGACTTTAGAGTCTTTGTTTGCTGGTAAAATGCATGCGATACTATGCAGGGCATGGTCTAGTAGACCAAAGGGGCGAGACTGGTATGATTTGGTATGGTATATATCAAATGATATTTCAATAGATATAAACCATCTTAGTGTTAGGTTAGAACAAAGTTGCAAATATTTAAATGAACAAAATATAAATGTACCAAAAGAGTTAACAATAGAAGTGTTAAAAGAGCTATTGGTAAAACGAATTGATAGTTTAGATATAAAAAAAGCTAAAAATGATGTAGCACCATTTATTAAAGATATAAAAGAATTAGATCTCTGGAGTAAAGATTTTTTCTTACATATAACCGATAAGATTAGATCAAAAAAGGAGTTAAAATGTTTGAAACAACAGGAATGAAAGTTATATTTTTATTAGCAGTTGGACTATTTCTTTTTGGAGTTTTGACAGGTAATAAAACAGATGAGCAAAAAGCAATAGAATTAAAAAAAATAAGAGATAGGCCAATAGATATAACAAAATTAAAAGAGTTAGAAAAAAAGGCTTTTACACTTGATAAAAGTAATGAAATGAATGATGAACAGGTTGATAGAATTGTTGATAAATGGGTTGCTTATGAAAATGAAATTAAAGAAGTAAGACATCAAAAAGCTATTAAAATAGAAGCTTTTGATCGAGCATCTCGTAATGTTCAAATGAAA
>JAYEOQ010000105.1:0-3217 GCA_034723215.1 Campylobacterota bacterium
AATGATACAAATGGGTGGCGTAGACAAACCTATAAATACTGATTGTGAACTAAATAATGAATTTAGAGTTAAGTCTTACGATGAACAAAAAGAGATAGTAGAGGATACTATAAATAGATTTATAAGACCTATTTTAGTTAAAGATGGTGGAGATATTATGATACTAGATTTTTTATCTGCTACTACTATGGAATTTAGACTTGCATATCAAGGTGCATGTGCAGGGTGTAGTTTAGGTGCAACTAGTACTTATGATTTGATTAAAAATACTTTATCTCAAGTAATTGATGAGAATATACGGATATATATTATATGAGTTTCGTTAAGACAAAGTAAACTGCTTTACTTTGTTAGAAACGAAACCGAAACAGTCTGCATTTATGCAGCAAATGAAGGAGAACGAAGTGAAAATAGCATTTGCATCAAAAGATTCTATACATATCAATCAACACTTTGGTTGGTGTGAGAAGTTTTATATTTATGAAGTTTTTGAGGATGATTATTCATTGCTTAGTGAGATTGATTCATCTTTAAAGTTTGATAATGAAGTTGATAAATTAGAATATAAAATATCTTGCTTAGAAGATAGTGATATAGTATATGTATCTCAAATAGGACCAAAGGCATCAGCTATGGTGCAAGCTTGTGGTGTATACCCTATGAAATCATCTCATGATGGTGAAAAAATAGAAGATATAATAGATTCACTTCAAAAACTCATCAAAAATAATCCTCCATTGTGGTTAAAAAGAATTATATTAAAAGGTACACAATGAAAAATGACGCAATAAAAATGAAAAATGACCTTTACTATATAGGGGTAAGTGACCCTGATATTCGTACCTTTGATATAATTATGAAAACAGCAAATGGTACTACTTATAACTCTTATTTACTAAAAACTAGTGAGGGTGTAATTATCTTTGATACAGTTAAGCACGAATTTCAAGATCAGTTCTTTGAGAAAATAGAATCAATTTGTAGCTATGATGAGATAAAGTATATCATCATGCATCATTTAGAGCCTGACCATAGTGGAGCACTACCTGAGCTTACTAAGCGTGTACCAGAAGCGAAAGTATTTATCTCTCCTATGGCACAACCTATGCTTAAATCAATTGCAAAAACAGATAATATGCAATTTGAAACTGTATGGACAAACAAAGAGATAACATTGGGTGGAAAAACTATCAAGTTTTTAAGTACCCCAAATCTTCATTGGCCTGAAACTATGAGTAGCTATATAGTTGAAGATAAAACTTTATTTAGTGGAGATGTATTTGGTAGTCACTATTTTGATGATAGAATATTTGATGATTTGGTTGGAGATTTTGATTATGCTTTTAAATACTACTATGACCATATCATGCGACCATTTAAAACGGATGTATTAAATGCACTTAAACTATATGAAAAATTAGAGATTAAAAAGATATGTAATCTTCATGGTCCAATAATAAGGGAAAATCCACAAAAATATATACAATCTTATAAAAAATGGAGTACAAAAGAGGATAAACTTCATGGTAAAAAAATAGTATCTATATTTTATGTTACAAGCTATAAAAATACAAAAGATATGGCACAAAATATATATGATGGTATAGAATCAAGACAAAATTTAATAGCAAATATATATGATTTAACTGCTCTTGATGAACAAAACATGATTACAATTTTAGAAGAGAGCACGGGGATAATCATAGGGGCACCAACTATAAATGGAGATGTACCCAAACCAGTTTGGGATCTACTTAGCTGTATGATGTTAATAGAGAAAAAAGGTAAATTTGGTGGAGCATTTGGAAGTTATGGCTGGAGTGGTGAAGCTGTAGAGATGATGAACAGTAGGCTTAAATCACTAAAATTTAGAGTACCACTAGATCCTATGAAAATTAAACTAATACCTACAAAAGCAGAATTGTATGATTGTTACAATTTTGGTGAAGAGTTTGCAGATATAGTAAATGGAAAAATGGTGGAGATGACACTATGAGCCCAAGAGTAGAAAACAGACTTAATATGCTAGAGTTAAAAGTAACAAACTTTTTAAAGCAGTATGCAAAAGATGAATACAGCAAAAATGAGATGGCTTTCCATGTAGCAAAAATATCACTTATGCAAAATCATCTATATGAAGATTTAGGGTTTAGAAATAGGTTTGAGATGGGTGGATTTATGAAAAAACACTTTCCAGAACTTTCAAAGATAAAACCAAAAGATAAACTATGGAAAAAATTCATCTACGATAGCATAGGTGAAGTAGCACCTGCATGTGCAAAGTGTGAAGATCAAATAAGTTGTTTTAGTGGCAACTGTAATTAATATAAAGGAAAATTAATGGAAGTATATTTAGACAATAATTCAACGACACAAGTTGACCCAAAAGTAGAAGAGGTATATATAGATACTATTAAGACTTTTGGAAATGTAAATGTTATTTACAACAAAGGTATTGAAACTCGTGCATTACTAAATAGTGCTTTAGATAAGTTATATGATGGACTTAATGCTTCAGATGATGATGATATTATTATCACATCTTCAACTACAGAAGGGAACAACGCAGTTATAAAAACATTTTTAGATAAGTTTTTAAAAGGTGATGAGAAAAATCATATCATCTCAACGGTTGCAGAACATTCAAGTATAAAATCTCCACTTAAATATTGTAAAGATTTAGGTATGGATGTAACTTATGTAGGTACTGATTCAAATGGTTTAGTAAAAGTGAGCGACATAGAAGAAGCTATTACAGATAAAACTTGTCTGATAACTGTACTTATGGCTTCAAATGAAACTGGTGCAGTTCAAGATATAAAAGCTATTTCAGATATTGGAAAGAAACACAATGTAAGAGTTCATACAGATGGTGCTCAAGCTATTGGTAAAATGAAAGTTGATTTAGTTGATTTAGGTGTAGATTATTTTACATGTTCAGCTCATAAGTTTCATGGACCAAAAGGTGTAGGGCTTATGTTTATAAAAGGTGGAGCTCCTTATGTTACACTAATTCATGGGTCAAAAAATGTGATGGGTGGAAAAAGAGCAGGTAGTTTATACAACAATGGTGTGGCAGCAATGGCAACAGCATTAGAAATAGCAAATATAAACCTACCACTTATGGAAAAATCAGTTCAATCTTTAAGAGATAGACTAGAAGATGAACTTTTAACTATACCAGATACTAAGTCTTATGTACCAAGGGTAAAAAGAC
>JAYEOQ010000106.1:0-3190 GCA_034723215.1 Campylobacterota bacterium
TAGTTTTGGAATAACTTTATAGTATAATAAAAATTAGTAAAAAATAAAAATAAATTTGAAAGGTAATAAAATAATGAAACAACTAATTGTAATACTGTTTATGTTAACCACTCTCTATGGTAACAATACGCAAGAGATAAAACTAAATACAACTCTACAGCTAATATCATTGATGAGTGAAACCGTACACTCTTTACAGCAAGAAAGAGGTGCTTCTTGTGGATATGTTAGTTCAAATGGAACAAAATTTAAAGATAAGTTAGAAACTATTAAGATTAATAGTGATAAGCGGATTAATAAACTACATAATATTTTAGAAAAAAATCAAAATATACTAGAAAAATATCTCTCACACAAACAATCTAAAGCCTTAAATAAAACTTTTAAAAATCTTTATATCACACGAGATGAAGTGAAGCATTTAAAAATAGATTTTGCTAAAACATACTCAAAATATACACAATCTATTGCATTTATGCTATTAAAATTATCTGATATCTCTGATATGTTAGAACAAAAAGATTTAAATGATGCATTATATACATATTCAACACTATTAATGCATAAAGAAAGCATTGGTCAAAAAAGGGCAGCGCTTAGTGCATTGTTTTCAAAAAAAGATTTTGCTAAAGAGATATTTGAATATTTTTTAACTTCAGATACTCAAGAGAAGATTTATCTTAAAAGTTTTTTACATAGTATCGATGACGATATAAAAAAATTATATACCGATACTTTAGACGATAACTCTATTGAAATTGTAAACAAATATGAAAAACTTGCATTAGATAAATTATCAGGAAAAATTGTAGATGCAGATCCTCAAGATTGGTTTACCAATGTTACAAAAAAAATAAATTTAGTTCAAGAGGTTGAGCATAAGCTATTTGAAGATATTGAGATGTTGGTATATAAAAAAAATACAAATTCACTGATAACTTTAACAAAAGAGGAGAAAGATTGGATTGAAAATAATCCAATGGTTAAAATAGCGGTTATGGATTATTGGGTGCATGATAGTGAAGGGAATAGCTTACACACAGATGTTATTAAGTTACTTAATAAGTATATAAATACAAGTATAGTACCTGTTAAATATGGTTCATGGAAAGATGGCTATGAAGATGTAACTAATGGAAATACTATACACGGTATTATGAATTTATCTTGGAGTAAAGAGCGAGAAAAAAACCATTTTTATTATACAAAACCATATAACTACTCTCCAAACTATTTAATTGTAAGAAAAAACAATACAACTATTAAATCACTAAAAGATTTAGATGGGAAGACTATATTATTAAAAGAGGAAGCAATAACGCAGAAAATTGTAGAAGATTTAAAAAAAGATATAAAAATAATAGATATAAAAACTGATGATTTAATGTATAAAGAGTTATCAATAAATACAAATGCAGATGCATTTATATCATACACAAAAAACCCAAAGAATTTAGAGAAATATAATCTAAAAATAGTAAAAAAATTATATGGTAAAAGAAGTGAATCAGCTATAGGGATAAGTCATAAGCATAAACATCTAGCAACAATTATAAATAAAATATATAAAGTGATTCCAAAATTAAAATTAGAAGAGTTAAGAAACAAAGATTATAGCTATAAAAAAATAAATAAAATTATGTTTAATCAAGAAGAAAAAAAGTTTATTAAAAATAATCCAATTATTCTTATGGGAGGGGAGCTTGACTGGGAGCCTTTTGATTATGTAGATAAAAAAGGAAATTATCAAGGTGTAATAAAAGATTACCTTGAACTTTTTAGAGAAAAAAGTGGAATTAATTTTCAAGTAAAAACAGGATTAACATGGAAAGAGTTAATTGAAGCATTAAAAAATAAAGAGATTGATTTTTTACCTGCTTTATATAGTGTTACTAAAGATAGAAAAGAGTTTGGGATTTTTACAACACCATATTTAAAAGTAAAGAATGTGATGTTCGTAAAACAAGACAATAAGAATATAAATACTCTAGAAGATATAAAAAAACATAAAGTAGCAGTTGTAAAAGGGTATTCTACTGTAAAATCTTATGCACCATATCTAGATAATGCTCAAATAGTAGAAGTAGATACATTACTTGAGGCAATATATGCCGTGCTTAATGATAAGGCAGATTTACTTTTGGATGGTCAAGTAGTAGTAACCCATTTAATGAAAAAACAACTTATATCAGGTTTGAAAGCAAAGTTCTTATATTCTGATTCTTCAAAATCACAATTACATATGCTCATAAGAAAAGATAAACCAATTTTACATTCAGTTATACAAAAACTTATTAATTCTATTACAATGGAAGAGGAGAAAAATATACTATCTAAGTGGATAGGCGATGAAAATAAATTAAATCTTACTAAAAAAGAACAAAATTATTTAAATCAAAATAATGTAATAAAATATGTGTATGATGTAGACTGGGCACCATTTGAGTGGAAAAATGAGCTTCTTGAGCATACTGGTATTACTTATGATATTTTATCTCTTATTGAGCAAAAAAGTGGCATAGATTTTGAACAAATCTCAACAGATAAGTGGCATGAAGCTGTAAAGCTTATGAAAACAAAAAAAGCAGATATGTATAGTACAATTGGAGAAAATCCAGAACGAAAAAAATATCTTAACTTTACAAAAAACCATATTTTTAAAACACCCTATGTTTTTGTCACAAGAGAAAATGATAAAAATGATTATTTAGAAACATTTAAAGCAATTAAAAATAAAAGAGTTGCTGTTGTTGATGGATACACAATACATGGAATTTTAAAAGAAAATGTTCCAAAATTACCTTTGCTTACTGTAAAAAATATCAAAGATGGATTTTTAAAAGTACAAAACAATGAACTAGACATATTTATAGTAAATGCAGCAACCGCAAAATATTTTATAAATAGAATGGGATATAGTGATCTGAAAATTTCTACAAAAACAGAATTTAATCTTGAACTTAAGATTGCATTGCAAAAAGATTTAGCACCAGAAGCTCTGTCTATAATTGATAAATCAATTAAACTAATTAGTGAAAAAGAGTTATCAGATATATATTTTAAATGGACTGAAGTTGCAGTTATTGAAAAAATCAATTGGGTATTAATAGGGCAAATCGGTGGAGCTATTTTATTATTTATTTTATTTATTCTTTGGAATAATTATAAGCTAAAATCTGCAGTAGAAGAG
>JAYEOQ010000107.1:0-3188 GCA_034723215.1 Campylobacterota bacterium
GTTAAAACAACAGATTGATTCTTATAAAACACTTTTTCAAAACTCCTCGGATGGTATTTTGATAATTAAAGATAATCATATTGTTGATTGTAATAAAGCTGTTGTTAAGATGCTTAAATATGATAGTGAAACTAAAATATTAAATACCCATCCTTCAGAACTAAGTCCAAAACAACAACCAGATGGTAAAGATTCATTTACAAAAGCAAATCAAATGATAGAGATTGCAAATGAGGAAGGTTCTAATAGGTTTGAGTGGAAACAGTTAAGAAAAGATGGAGAGGAGTTTTGGTGTGAAGTATCTTTAACAGCTATGCATATAGATGGTGAAGATATTATACATACAAGCTGGAGAGATATTACAGCAGTTAAAGAGATTGAAAAAATTTCTAACAATATTATAGAGAAAAAAACAAAAGAGTATAAAGGTGCGATGAAAAAAGCTCAAGATGCAAATAATGCTAAATCAGAATTTTTAGCAAATATTTCCCATGAGATAAGAACACCATTAAATGCAATTATGGGATTTATAGATCTACTAAAAGAGGATGAGCAAAATAAAGATAAAATAAAATATTTAAAAACTATTGATAAGTCAAGTCATAACTTACTAGAGATTATAAATGATATTTTGGATTTTTCTAAAATAGAAAATAATAAAATAGAGTTAGAGTATATTGACAATAATCCATTAGATGAATTTGAATCAATAGTTGAATTATTTAAAGCAAGAGTTAAAGAAAAAAATATTGTTTTTAAAGTTAATATAGATAAAAATTTACCAGATTATATAAGTAGTGATTCTTTAAGGATTAAACAAGTAGTGATAAATCTTTTATCAAATGCGATTAAATTTACAAGTGAAAATAAAATAGTAGAGCTAAATATTATATATAAAAATGAAAAGTTAGAAATAAGTGTAAAAGATCAAGGGATAGGTGTATCTAAAGATAAACAAAAAACTATTTTTGAGCCATTCACACAAGCAGATAATTCAACAACTAGAAAATTTGGTGGAACTGGACTGGGACTTACAATAAGTTCAAAACTTATAAAGGCTATGGGTGGAGAGCTTAAAATTATAAGTGAAGTTGGAGTAGGTAGTGAGTTTTACTTTACTATCCCTATTAAAACTGTAGATTTAAAAGAGAAAAGTGATAAAAAAATAGATGATGATATAAAACTATCTGGACATATATTACTAGTAGAGGATAACAAAGCAAACCAAATGTTTATGAAAGTTATACTTAAAAAAATGGGATTTACTTTTGATATAGCTTTTAATGGACTTGAAGCTCTTGAAAGGTTTCCAAAAATAACTTGTGAAGATGGAAAAAGAAAATATGATCTAATCTTAATGGATGAAAATATGCCAAATATGAATGGTATAGAAGCCACAAAAAGAATACTAGAGATAGAGCAGGAGTATAATCTACCACATACACCAATAATAGCCTTAACTGCAAATGCATTAAAAGGTGATAGGGAAAGATTTTTAAATGCTGGTATGGATGAATATCTTACTAAACCAGTTGATAAGAAAAAATTGAGTGAAACATTAGCAAAATTATTAGGAGAAGATTATGTATAAAAAGGTGTTAGTGAGTTTTAGTATTACATTACTATTGTTAGTGTTTGTAGGTGTTTTATCTATATTTAAGATGGCACAATTGGCTGATTTGTCACAAAAACTTTATGAGCACCCTTATACAGTTACGACAGCCACAAAAACTGTAGAATCAAATATCATATCGATGCATAGATATATGAAAGATGTGACATTATCAACATCAAATGAAGAGTTACTAAATGCAATTGCAAATGTAAATAAAAATGAGCAAGAGGTTTATAAGCAGTTTGATATTGTTTTTGATAAGTATCTTGGTAATAAAGCTGATATCCAAAAAAGTTATGATGCCTTTGTAAATTGGAAAGCTATAAGAGATGAAGTTATCCTTTTAGTTCAAAATGGAAAAAAAGATGAAGCTGCAGCTATTACTAAAGGTAAAGGTGCAAAACATATTGAAAACCTACACTATCAAGTAAATATGCTTATTGACTATGCTTATAACAAAGCTATCTTCTTTAATGAAAATGCCAAAAAGACTAAGCAAACATCGATAATTTTAATATCATCAATATTAACTGTTATTTTTATAATTATTTTAACAATATTGATTTTATTGGTAAAAAATATTAGAGAAACTGATAAAGAGATAAAAAAACATTTTCATCTTATTGATCAAAATATTATGAGTGTAACACTAAGTAAAGATTTAAAAATAATAGAAGCAAGTAATTCATTTGCAAGACATATTGGGTTTTCAAAAAAAGATATTTTAGATAAACCAGACTCTTTTTTATATGAAAACTGTGACAATGAACAACAAGAAGTTATAAAAAGAGTTATTCAAAGTGGACAAAGTTGGGATGGTGAGATTCAAAAACTTGATAGTAGTGGTGAGATAAAATGGCTACATTCACATATCCATCCTGTTTTTGATGAAGATTATGAAATTAAAGAGTATAGAGATATTTTACATGATATATCTTCTAAAAAGAAAATAGAACAGATATCACAAATTGATGGGTTGACATCTTTATACAATAGAAGACACTTTGATGAACTATTTCCAAAATTGATAAAAATAGCAAAAAGAAATAAAACATTATTGGCTTTTGTGATGATGGATATAGACCACTTTAAACAATATAATGATACTTATGGTCATCAAGAGGGTGATACAACTCTAAAGCTAGTTGCAAAAGCTTTAAAAGATACACTTAAGCGACCTGATGATTATGTTTTTAGATTAGGTGGTGAAGAGTTTGGTTTGGTTTATAATATTAAAAATATTGAAGAGGGATTAAATATTGCAAATCAAGTTAGAATAAATATAGAAAATTTAAACATAAAACATACTGGAAATTCAGCTTCAAAATTTGTAACTATATCAAGTGGATTATATATAATAAGTGTTGATGATATCTCAAGTGTTGAAGATATTTATAAAAAAAGTGATAACGCTTTATATAGTTCTAAACAAAATGGTAGAAATCAAGTGAGTGTTGTTAAATAAAATAATTTAGCTAATAAAACTAAGAGGGGATGATGTTTATAGATGTTTAAAAATAAAAATTTATTATATATAGTTTGTTTAGTATTTGTGATGACAATGATATTACTC
>JAYEOQ010000108.1:0-3169 GCA_034723215.1 Campylobacterota bacterium
TAACAGTCCCGAACCTACAATACCCAATAAAACAAAAAAACCTACTATTAATAATGAACCAATGATTTTTACTAACATAATATCCTCCTATTTATATAACTATAAATTATTATAAGAGAATATAAATTAAGAGAATAAAAAGTTTTTTGGTTAGTTTGTAATTTTTAAGTTAATGGCAACTCTATAAAAAACTTAGCACCAGTATAGTTCTTATCATCCTTACTATTTTTAACATATAACTTACCTTTTAAACTCTCTGTAACAGTTTTATAACTTAAATGTAGTCCTAATCCCCTACCTTGAGATTTGTGTTTTGTTGTAAAATATGGGTCAAAAATTTTTGATATAATATCCTCTTCTACTCCCCCACCATTATCTTCAATAGTTATAAGTACACTACCTTGTAGTTCTTTTAATTCAATTTTTATCCAAGGATATTTTATATCTCTTTGTATTAAAATATCTTTTGCATTATTGATTATATGTATAATAACCTCTGATAGTACACCAACTACAAAAGTGATTTTTATCTTATTTTCATAATCTATATTATTGTAAATATTTATTCCACTATCTTTAAGAACTGGTGCAATAATATTTAAAGCTATATCGATTCTATCTTGGAGAATAACCTCTTTTCTCTCTTTCTTTTCTGTTAAAAAATCTCTAAAAGTATTGATGATATTTGATAGGTACTCTGTTGTATCTAAAATCATCTTCATATTCTTAGGAATCTCTTTTTGGTCCAAGATACCCATCTCTTGATGAACTTGAACACTAGATGCAATTGTTGATATAGTTGATAGTGGTTGTCTCCATTGATGTGCAATATTTCCTATCATCTCACCCATTTGAGATATTTTTGATTGTTCAAATAGTTGTTTGTCTTTTTCTCTATTAATTTGCATTAACTCTTCAACTCTTTTTTGTGCAGTTATATCCTGACGGATTGCCATATAACCTTCAATATTGTTATTATTATCATATTGAGGTGATATACTTATCCTAACCCAATAAAAATCACCATCTTTTTTTCTGTTTTTAATTTCATCATTCCAAACACGACCAGACTTTATAGTCTTCCACAAATCTTTAAATAATGATTTTTCCATATCAGAGTGTCTAATTATATTGTGTGGTTTTCCTATCAATTCATCTTTTTTATACCCTGATATTGAGCAAAAAGCATCACTTGCTTCTGTAATAATACCTTTTAAATCAGTTTTTGAATAGATAACATTTTTACTTATAATTTCATCTGATTTCTGTATATGGAGATATTGTAACTCTAAATCATCTAAAATATTTTGAAACTCTATAAACTCATTATTTTTTATAAATTTCTCATTTTTAAGAATCTTTAGAGCTTTTTGACTAAGCCTTTGTAAGTTTCTCTCAAGTAGGTATAAAAGTGTAAAAGATATTATTAAAGATACAACTATAGATATGATAACCAGTTTTAAAATAGTTGTATCTTTATCCTCTAAGATACTCTCTAATTTAGATTGTTTAATAGCAATAACAATATGATATGGAAAATCTTTTAACTTTTTTTTAGTAATAAATTGATCTTCATAGTGTATTAAGTCTTTTAGGAAAATATTACTATTTTTTTGTTTTGAAAAAGAGTATTTATCATTTAGGTGTACATTAATTTGATTGTTATTTTCTATTAAATAAATATCATAAAGTAAAGCACTAAGCGAATATTTGAAAATATCTGTAAGATTATAGTTTATAACTATATAGTAAAATTTATTATCTATTACTATTTTCTTTATAACTCTTGTAGTGTTTTTATAAGGTATTTTGGCTTTTCCATTCTCTTTATTTAAGTCAAATTTAGAAAAATATATATCATTAACAGCTATATTTTTTGCATCTTTAAAATAGTATCTATCAGATTTATCTTGTAATGTAGTTTTTTTAATAACTTGATATTTATCATTTAATTCATATCTAATAAGTTCCATACCATTTGTATCTAATAATCTTAGTTGGAATATACCTAACTCATGTAGAAAATGTTTTTCAAATATATTTGAGATCTTTTTTTCATCATATTGATTTAAATTTGTAGTGATACTAGATATTACATTTGAATAGTTTTTTATCAAGCTTAAAGTTGTTTCTATTAATTTTATTTTTCGATCTAGTTTTAGTATTCCAATTTTATGAAGAGATGATATTTTTTCATCTACACTTTTCTCAATACTAAAGATAGCCACGCCAACTAAAAGTGTAATGGTTATTATAAATGTAATAATTAATATAAAATAGGAAAATTTTTTATTTTTCATATTCTATTTTATCTTCTTTATTTGCAAGGGCAAACCCTTTTAGTCTTAGTCTACAACTATCACAAATACCACAAGCTTTTTTTTCATTGGCATAGCAACTCCAAGTATATTCTAAAGGTACATTTAGTTCAAATGATTTTTTTACTATTTGCTCTTTTGTCATATGAACAAGTGGAGTTTTTATCTCTAAAATAGTCTCTTTTTTTGTCCCTTGATTCATTGCACTTTCCATCTTATCAATAAATGTATCTGTACAATCTGGATAACCACTACTATCCTCTTGAACTACACCTATAAATAGAGCTTCTGCTCCATGTTTTTCAGCAATAGCAGTTGCAATACTTAAAAATATACCATTTCGAAATGGTACATATGTGATAGGTACACCATCTTCAATACCACCAGTTGGTATCTCTATAGATGTATCTGTTAATGCAGATGCACCTATTTGTGTAAAAAATGGTATATTTATCTCATATTTCTCTTTTACATTTAATTCAATACAAATATTTCTAAATGCTTCTAACTCTTTGTGTTCCGTTCTTTGCCCATAGTTAAAATGTACAGCGATTATCTCATAGCCAGCTTTTTTTGCCATATAAGAAGCTAAGGTAGAATCCATACCACCACTTAAAATAGATACTGCTATTTTGTTTGTTTCCATTAGTTAAAAAAGTCCTTCTCAATGTCGGTAAAAAATTTCCAGTTAATAGGGAGAATTTTTACAATAGCATTTTTTTTGATTTTTTCATTTTGTTTATTTAAAATCATTATTGCATTACAGTTGTGCAAAACACCAACCATCCCAGGGCTCCTTTTTTCACTTGGGTTAAAAAACTCACCATCAAAAAATCCTGGGATTAGAGTTG
>JAYEOQ010000109.1:0-3162 GCA_034723215.1 Campylobacterota bacterium
AGCACCATTTAACAAAATAAGTACTACGATTGATATACTTAAGCATGCAAATGAAGCTTATGAGATGGCAAAACAGATAGGACCTAATGAATCTTATATAATAGATAAAAATGACTTATCAAGAGATATGCAAGAGTGGAAAAATCTTATTTTTAATATTATAGATAATGATAAGTTTCATGTTGGATATATAAATCAAGCCATATCAATGGATTCGAAAAAGACTATTTTAATGGAAGAGGCATTTACAACTGCTACAGATCACAACAATAAAACTATCCCTATAGGTACATTTATATCTATAGCAGAGGAGTATAATAAAATTATCGATTTTGATAAGGCTGTAATAAATCATATAATAAAATATATTAAAAGAAAAGATATAAAACATGAAATACTTATCAATCTATCTTTTGATTCTCTAATAGATAATGAGTTTAAAAACTGGTTAGATAAAACTCTTAGAGATAATATACCAATAGATAATCAACTTGTATTTAGTATTACTGCTTATGGATGTATAAGAGATATTGATGCCTTTAAAAAGTTTATTGATCTTGTTCATCAAAATAATGCTAAGATAATTTTAAAAAGATTTGAAACAAAGTTTGTACCACTTAGTAATTTAAAAGATTTAAATCTTGACTATATAAGACTTGCTAGAGATTATACAAATGGTATAGATAGTAACAAGAGTAAACAAAACTTTGTAGAGTCTGTATGTGAACTTTCAAAACTATTAAACATAAAAGTATTTGTTGAGTCTATAGAAAATGATGAGTGTTTTAGTAAATTAGAAGTTTTAGGTGTTTATGGGGGAAGTAAGTAAAGCACCTAGGTCAATCCGACCAAATCCACTATGGCAAATATAAAAAAAATTGTCATCATGATGATAAATTTACTTCCGATATATTTGAAATTTAATTAGTCTAGCTCTTTGGATGTTTGGGTTTATATATTAAATCTTTTTTGTGGATGTATGATAAGATGAGTTTTTACTTTTTTTACTGTGTGATATATTACAAAAGCAAGTATTGTAATTTTATATAGTATAATGGCAAATATTATATCACTAAAGGGATAAAATGAAAAAAAGAACACTAGAATCAATACTAAAAATAGCACTAGAAACTTTCCCTGTTGTACTGTTAAATGGTGCTAGACAAGTAGGTAAATCAACGCTTGCACTTGATAACTTTCAAAACTATCTTACTTTTGATGATGGGGAGTTAAGACTTTATGCAAAAGAAAATCCAAAAGGTTTTTTAAAAAATCTTGAGCTTCCTATCTGTCTTGATGAGATACAAAAAGTACCAACACTCTTAGAATATATAAAAATTCATATAGATACAAATAGGGTAAACGGAGACTTTTTACTTACAGGTAGTTCAAATGTACTAGATCATAAAGAGAGCAAAGACACTCTAGCAGGTAGACTTTGTGAACTTAGACTTCATCCACTTAGTTCAAAAGAGAAAAATGATAAACCAGATGAAAATATCATAGAAAAACTTTTAAAAAGAGATTTTAAATTAACTAAAAAAGATTATAGCGATGATGTTATACAGCATATACTTGATGGTGGATATCCTGAGATTTTAAAGCTTAGTGGATTGTCAAAAGAGTTATGGTTTACTTCATATATAGCAACTTACATAGAAAGAGATGCGAGAGACTTAGCAGATATAAGAGATATAGATAGCTTTATAAAATTTGTAAATGTATTAGCTGCAAGAAGTGGTACTATACTAAACAAGTCAAGCCTAAGTAATGATATAGGGATAAAAGATATCACTACAGATAACTATATATCTATCATATCTCGTATATATCAAGCAACACTTTTAAAACCATACTTTGTAAATATCGGTAAACAGTTTATAAAGTCACCTAAAGTTTTCTTTAATGATACAGGAGTTTTATGTAGCTTACTTAAAATTAACTCAAAAGAACAACTTCTAAGCTCAAATTATAGTGGTCAGATTTTTGAGACATATATATTTTGTGAACTACAAAAGCATCTCTCTTACTTACAAAAATCAACTTCTATGTTTCACTATAGAACCAATGATAAAAAAGAGATAGATTTCATCATAGAAGTTGACAATGAGATACTAGCTATAGAAGTAAAACAAAGTAGTAGTGTAAAAAAAGATGACTTTAAACATATCATAGATTTACAAAATAGATATGATGAAAAACGGTGTGTGGGTGTAGTGTTTTACAATGGTGATATGGTAGTTGAGTTTAGTGATAATTTAGTTGCTGTTCCGTTTGGGGTGTTTTTGTGATCTAAGCTGCTATTTATTTGGATCTATACAGTACCTAAATTTAGTGTAGTTTTATGCACCAATTTTTTCATTAAGACAAAAATTACAAATTAGAGGATAAATAATCATTATTTAATTAAATTTATATTAAAATAAAAAATCAATAGTAATATTTAAGGGATAACAATGACTGGTAGAAGAAGAAATTATATAGAAAATATATTTATATTAGCTGTGGTGGCTGGTGGTTTATATTATAGTTTTACTTTAATATTTACTACTGACAATACAAAGCAGAACCCAATAACTAAACAAGAAATTATTACTCCAAAAACAACTATTCAACCGATAGAAGAAATTAAACAAACAAAAGAAGTAAAAGTAGTAAAAGTAGTAAAAGAAGTAAAAAGTGCAACAAAGATAATTGAAAAAAAAGAGCCTACCCAAATATCTGAAAAAAAAGAGAGCTTAACCTTTGAACAAAAAATTGATTTAAACTTCTTTTTAAAAAATTTAAAAAAAGAGATCAATAATACAATTACAGAAAATTCAGATTCAACAGAGACTACAAAAAATAAATATCTAAAAATAAGAGTTACAGTTTTAAAAGATGGCAGTTTCGAACAACTAAAGTATATTGCTGGAGAGAAGAGATATTTCAACTCAATTCAACATAAAGTTAAAAATGCTTTTCCTGTAAACATCAAACAAAATATTCAAAATCAATTTCCAAGATATGTTCGTATGGACATAAAATACTAATAAAGCACCATTTAACAAAATAAGTACTACGATTGATATACTTAAGCATGCAAATGAAGCTTATGAGATGGCAAAACAGATAGGACCTAATGAATCTTATATAATAGATAAAAATGACTTATCAAGAGAT
>JAYEOQ010000110.1:0-3149 GCA_034723215.1 Campylobacterota bacterium
TTTTATAGATTTGAGACTTGTTTTTTAGTGTCTTGAAGATATATTTTGAAATAAATAAGATAAATAATCTTATTCTTAATGTTTGCTTAGTTTGTTTTGAGAATTTGGTCGGATTTACCTAATTTTTTGTTAAATCCATTAAATTTCATAGCGATATATTAACAAATTTAGTGTACAATTTGCCTTATGAAAAGAATAAGAAAAAATATAATGATTTTAAGTGTTGTTGGCTTTACTAGTTTGATTGTTTTATTTAGTGGTTGTAGCAGAGATGCAACAACTGGATTTAAGAAAGAGCCTATATATGCACAAAATATGCAATATACACAAGTTGGAAAGATTATAAAAAATAATGAGGTTGTCTCTCTTATAAATGTTACATATTTAAACTCGGTTGATAGTACAAAGTGGGATAATGATAAACAGAACTTTTTAGTTGGAATCTATATGCCAGATGAGAATGGTGTTGATACTAGTTTAACTATGAATACTCAATCACCAGTATCGACTAAAGAGATAAAAAAAGATGATGCTATTTATCAAAATATTGCACTTAGAAACAACTGGGCAGATTATAATATTATCACTTTTAATGATACAGAGGAAAAAACAGTAACTTTAAATTATAGTTATAGTAATGATAATAATACAACTATATCATTTACTAAAGAGTGATAAATATTAGTTTATTATCCTCATAAGTTTATCAAAGCTTATAGGGTTGTTTTTATTTAGATGATTTTGGTATATAAAATAGTTTGCTAATACTTTTTTACCATATTTTTTACTCTCGTCGTAATGTACAAGTTCCATACTTAGATATGGTTCATATTTACCTTGCTTAAATAGTTCTGTTTTTAGTAATCTTCGCGTGAAACCAATCCCACCATTATAAGCATAAGCGATAAACAAAGGATGGTCAAGTCTATACTCTAAAAATTTCATATGGTGAACTGCATATTTTAAATTTGTTTTAGGTTCAAGTTGTTTATCTATAATATACTTCTCATTTAACTCTTTTGCAATAGCACGACTTAAAAAAGGCATAATTTGCATTGCCCCCATAGCATATGAGGTTGATATGGATGTAGGGATGAAACGACTCTCTTGCCTTGCAATAGCATAAAGAATTGACTGTTTATCTTTTGTTTGTTTATTTAAATAATCACTATATGGTGTGATAAAATATGAGTTTTTATATCTATCATATCTCTCTTTTATAAAAGCTAGATGACCTAAAGTATCTTTTGAATTAAATAGTTTAGTATACTTTGATAACTTTATATCATCCATATTTTTGCTATCATTTAAAACTTTTAACCAACTAAATGGGATAGCTGAATCAAAAGTTGTTTTATCTGTATTGTTGTTTTCTATATTATAGATGATATTAGTAAAACTTTTTTTAAGTTTATTGCTTCCATATAAACTATAAAGATTTATATCCCAACTTGAAGCTAGTTTTTTTAAATACTCTTTGTTATTTGTAAGTTTATATTGCCAAAATAAGATATTGTCTTTCTCCATTCTATAATATGCTTTGTTTTGTGCATCTTCAAGATAAGATAATGCTAATTTTTCTTTGTTGTGTCTTATTGCATTGATGGCAAGATGAAATGTAGATTTATAACTAAGAGATTTACTTTTAAGATTTAATAATGATGTTTGGGCTTTTGTCATTTTTAGATTTGTTACAATTAGTTTTATTGTTTGAGCAAACTCTTTTTTATCTTTTAGTTTATTTAATAACTCTAAAGAGAAATGTTGATTAAAATATTTTACACGATAGCTCCCCCCAACCTCATTAAAAGTATTAAAAAATATATCACTATTGCTTTGTTCTAAACTTTTAAATGGGATAGGGGAGTTTAGTATTTTTAATTTTTTTGAAAATAGAGGATATTCACTATTTACTTTATTTATAATATTTGTTAAGTTTTTTGAAGATAATTTTGTTGCATCATATAGACTAAGTCCAGCTTCTATACAGTAAGGTTCTTTATCAAATAAATTTTTTGTTCTAGATTTTATGCATGACTTATAATCTTTTAGTATTTTATCATTAGATTTTGATATATATCTAAAAAATAGTTTATTGTTAAATCTATTTATTTGTTTGAGTGCATTAAGAGCCTCTTTTGAGGTAATATCTTGATTTAAATATCTCCATATATAAAAATCTTTTGCGATACTTTTTGGTTGTTGTTTTAACCAATCCATTGTTATATCATTGTTAGCAAACAGGTTTAGGGCAATTAGTAATAGCAGCAGTTTTTTATAAATCAAAATATATCCTTTTTATACATTAGGAATTATACATTAAATATTATTTTATCTATTTAAATTAGATTAATTACTTTTTTTAATCTATATCTTGAATAAAAGAGTTTGGAGAAACTCATAAGTTCTATTTTATAATATGTTAAGCAATCGCTGGATAAAATAATAAATTCTTATAGTATAATATATTATTTTATAAAAAATAATTATTTAATAGTAAAAATTTAGTCGGGAAATCAATGAACAAAAATTTAAAATTTAAAATTCTTCTAATAGTAACTTTTATTATCATTTATAGTATATTCTATTATATTATAGATAATGATAAAAACAGTAGAGTAGAATCTATATTAAATAAACAAGTAGATAACTTAAAAATACAACAATCAATTATCCTTAACTATTTTCAAAATGATGCTAAAATAATTAAAGATGAGATAAGTAATAATGAAAAGATAATTGATATACTTACAAAAGCTCAACACAGTTCAAAAAAGCAAAGAGAAATTTTAAGATCAAAACTTTTTAAAAAATTGACACCATTATATACAAAAATCAAAAGAAGAGGTATACTTCAATTACATTTTGTATCTCCTGATAATATGACTTTTTTAAGAATGCATAAGCCAAATAAATATGATGATGATTTAACTGATATAAGATACAGCTACAGCTTAGTAAACAGAGAAAAAAAAGTTGTTTCAGGATTTGAACAGGGTAAAAGTGCCCATGCATATAGATATGTATTCCCAATTTTTAATACAAAAGATAATAGTCATATAGCATCAGCAGAGGTGTCATTAAATACTGAATTTATTCAGAATAAATTATTCAAATTAAATAAAATCCATACACATTTTATAGTAAAT
>JAYEOQ010000111.1:0-3121 GCA_034723215.1 Campylobacterota bacterium
AAAGAAGTAACTGATAAAATTGATGATTTAGTAGATGGTATTGATAACACTACAGAGGGGCAAATAGAAAAGTACAAAACTAAAAACTCTCAAATAAATGCAATAGTTGGGAACACCGATAGATTAAAAGATGTAGCAAATGATATAGTCACTCACTTTGAAGCACGACAAGAGCTATTTACTGGTAAGGGTATGATAGTTTGTATGACACGACAAATTGCTGTTGATTTGTATCAAGAGATTATAAATTTAAGAGGTGATTGGCATAATGATGAGTTAGGTAAAGGTAAGATAAAAGTTGTAATGACAAGTACAAGTGATGACCCTGAATCTTATCAACCTCATAGTACAACCAAAAAAGATAGAAAAATATTATCTACAAGAATTAAAGATATTCATGATGAATTAGAACTTGTAATTGTACAGTCTATGTGGCTTACTGGATTTGATTGTCCACCTATGCACACTATGTATATAGATAAAAAAATGCAAGGTGCAAACTTAATGCAAGCAATTGCAAGAGTAAATAGAGTTTATAAAGATAAGCCTGGGGGATTGATAGTTGATTATATTGGTATAGGTCAAGATTTAAAAAATGCTATGATGACCTATATTGAAGCTGGTGGAAAAGGTGATGCTATTTTAGATATATCAGAAGTGATAGCAGGTATGAAGAGTAAATTTGAAGTTATAGAGCAGATGTTTAATAACTTTGACTATTTAGAATACTTTAAAACTGATGATGTCAATCAAAAACTACAAATACTAATGAAAGCTACTAATTTTATTTTAGATGATGAAAAAGTAAAAGATAGATTTTTAAGTGAACTTACATCATTATCAAAACTCTATGTTATGTCAGTACCAAGTTTTGAAGCAGAACAGTTAAGAGATGCTGTTGCATTTTTTCAAGCTGTAAAATCAAGAATAAATAAATTTAATCCTAGTGGTTTTAAAAGTGATATAGAGGTTGATACTGCTATAAAACAAATAGTTGATGATGCACTTACAACTGATGGAGTTGTGGACATATTAGATGAAGTGGGAATTAAAGCACCATCTTTGGATATATTATCAGATGAATTTTTACTTGAAGTTAAAGATATGGAGCATAAAAACTTATCTTTTGAATTATTAAAAAAACTACTTAATGATGAAGTAAAAATAAGAAAGAAAAAATCTATAGTTCAAGGTAAAAAATTCTCAGAGATGTTAGAAAGTGTAATAAAAAGATACCATAACAATCAAATAGATACAGCACAAGTGATAGAAGAATTATCAAATATTGCAAGAGAGATGAAGCTTGAAGATAAAAAATCAGATGAATTAGGACTTTCTCCTGAAGAATATGCTTTTTATATGATACTATCTCAAAATACATCTACAGAGTTTTTAGAAGACCATAAAATGAAAGAGTTGATACATTTAATAGTCGATATTATTAGAAAAAATGCAACTGTTGATTGGGAAAAAAGAGATGATGTTAAAGCTAAATTAAGACTTTTAGTTAAAAAAGTATTAATGAGATATGGTTATCCACCTGATATGGCTAAACTTGAAGCTGATAAGGTTTTGGAGCAGAGTGAGTTATTGGCTAGTGGGTTGATAGAATAAAATGATAAAGGAAATTGAATAATGACAGGATACGATAACTGGGGACATGTTTATGGAATTATTTTTAATACTTTTAACTATAATACATTTATAAAAGCTTTAATAAATAGTCAAAAAAAGAAGGAAACTTTTCTTTTAGGAAATGAAGAAAATGAGGTTTTGTTCATATCTAGCGTGAGTGAAAAAGATGAGGGATATACTTTTCTGATTGGCAGGACGAATGAAGAAGTAAGTAAAACTAAATTTGATACTAAAACATTTAAAAGTGAAGATATTGTATTTAAAGAAAATGAACATATTAGTGACTATACTCATATATTTATAAGTAAAAGTTGTATATCTAAAACTGGGAATAGTTACTTTTTATTATTAGAAAAAAATCAAAGAATACAAATAGGAAGTATTAAAAAATTGATAGGTTATATTATTGGATATAAAGCATTAGAAGATAAAGTTAAATCACAATTGTATATTGGTGCATTGATGCAAGCAGATTATATAAAAAAGTTAACTGAGCATGAAATTATAGGTAAACAAATTATTATAAATGAAGTTACAGAAAATATTATTGACTTGACGGACAGCAAAGATGAAGTTACAGAAACAATACTTACACAAGTATCAAAATATGAGAAATCAGCAAGCTTTTTAAATGCAATGAATTTTTTAATTAAAAATCCAAAAAAACATGCAAAAAAAGATATATTTTTTGTTGTTGATGATGGTAAGACAAAAAATAAAAAAATACATTTCGATTCTCATTCTACTCAATATGTACCATTCTTTCAATTACCTTATTATTTAAAATCAAAGAATAAAATGATTCATGATGAAATAGTTGATAAGTTTATTTATATTACTAATACAGATGATTATGAAACATTATAGAGAAGTATAATGACAGTTATTAAAGCACTACTCAATGAAAGAAATAAAATTAAGACAATTTATAAAGATGGTATAGGTAGGTCTTTTTTTACATTAAGATATATTTTACCACTAATAGCTATCTTTATTCTGTTGATTTTAATTGAAAGTTTAAATATTAAAGATAAGGAATTGACAGATTTAATTTCACAGATTAATAGTTTAATAGGTATTATTTTAGGTTTCAGTATTGCTTCATTTGCCATTTTTATTTCAATATCAAATGATAAGTTAGGGAAAATATCAAAACAAACAGAATATACTTATCGAGAAATAGGAGGTGCTTTATTTTTTTATAATGTTGAAGTATCTTTATTTGCTTCATTGATAGGAATATTACTATTACATATTGATTTACCAATAATTAATGTTAGTGATTTATTTACTATTATTTTAAGTGATGATTTTTCAATGAGTATGTTATTTAATATTAATATTGCATTATTCATAATATTTTTATTTTTATTTTTTCAACTAATATTTAACTTATTTTATTCATCAATCTTTTTACATACCAAAATTTAAATCTGAAGTGCAATTTTTGAAAATTTGAAAATAAAAAATTGTAATTTTAGATTTG
>JAYEOQ010000112.1:0-3119 GCA_034723215.1 Campylobacterota bacterium
TAAAAAAATTATAAAGATTATAGATGATTATGAAATTGAATCAATAGACTATGTTCTTTTAACTCATATTGACAGAGACCATATTGGGGGTATTTTAAAATTATTAGATAGTAGTTACTCTTCTAAAGTTAAAAAAGTATTATTTAATTCAGGTCATATGATTAATCAAAAAAATTCTTCTTTTGTAAGTGAATCAGATGGAATAAGTTTAATTGAGCAGATTAATCAGTCAAATATTTTAAAATCTAATGAGGAAGAAATAACTATTGATACAGAGTATAATTTTTTTGGATTAGAAATTTCATTTTTATCTCCAACTTATGAAGCATTGAATAATTTTAATAATTTAACTTCACTTCCTAAAATAGATGAAGACTCATTAGTTAGTGAAAGTAAAGAAGTTAGAGAAAATTTAGACTTATCTCAATTATCACAAAAGAAGTTTTATGAAAAAAAACTTGAAAAAGACCCTTCCAATGGTGTAAGTTTAGCTATGTTGATTAAATATCAAGATATATCTATTTTACTTTTAGGAGATGCTAAAGATTCTGTTTTAATTTCTGTTCTTAAATATAAAAAGTACTCCAAAGAAAAAAAACTCATAGTTGATTATATAAAGCTTTCACATCATGGTAGTAAATTTCATACTTCAAATGATTTCTTAGAGTTGATTGATTGTCAACACTTTATCATTAGTGGAAATGGTACAAATAAACATCCAAATATTGAGACACTTGCAAGAATTTTATGTCATGAGGAAAGGAATAAAAGTAAGACAATATATTTCTATTTTAATTATGAAGAAGAGGACTATGAGGATAAAGATATTTATCTTTTAAGTAAGGATGAACAAAATGAGCATAATTGTCAATGTATCTATAATAAAATATTATTTGAATTGGTAGGTTAAAATGGAAGAAGAACAGATAAAAGATTTAATTTCACAACTAACAGTTAGATTAAATGTGATAGGTACAAAAGAAGATGGTACAACTGCTATAGAAAAAGGAACAGGAATTTTATTATTACAAGGTAATAAAGCGTATATTTTAACTGTATATCATTGTATCTATGGAGAAAAGGAACCTTTTCATAAAATCTCTAACGAGAGCATAACCTTTTCTTTTATACCTAGTATATGTACTAAAAAAATTAATCCTATTAATATTGTTCCTCTAAAACAGAATCTAGTTCTTATGGAGATAGATTTTGACTACTTAGATAAAACTGACATGAAGTGTCTTTATTTGGATAGAGTTTATGAAGAAAAGCAGTATCATTTAAGAGTATTTCCAAAGTCTGAAGTTCATAATTTTGAAGCTAAGTGTAATGATAGGGATTTTGATGATACAACTTTTAAAATTGATGTGGATAAATTAACAGCTGATACTTTTGGTGAGTCAGCTGCAACATATATAGAAGGGTTATCAGGTAGTGGAGTATTTTTTAGTGAAAACAATCAGTTATATTTAGTTGGATTAGTAAATAGCTTAAGAGATAAGCATGGTCGTTTTGACTCAGTTCATTGCACAAAGATGATTGATTTGAATTTATCAGATATTCAAATATCAAATTTTTATACAATTAATGATATATCATCAAAATTAAAAGAAATAAATAAAAGAGTTTCGGATGAATCATGTCAAGAACTTCAAAATGATGATACTGTAAACTATTCAAATTTAAATAAAAAGCATAAAAATATATTTCATTCAAATGAAGTCAATGAAAAAAATTTTAAAGCTATACAAAATTATTTAGAAGGAAAAAATGCTATAGGTCAAATAAAACTTTTAAATGATTCATTTGAAAATAACTTAGGTTTATTTATTACTGAAATATTAGAAAATATTGAAACATATATTAGTCAATATATTAGTTCTAAACAAGAAGGTCGAGCAAATTTATCACTTATAAGAACTAAAGTCCTTGAATCAATAAATACTGATTTAAAATTAATCAAACAAGAAAGATATGTCACAAGTAAATTACAAGAATATATTGTAGTAGGATGGCTTTTGAATTGTAATGTAGATTTTATATTGGAGGATGATTGAGATGAAAATTAAAATAACAAAAAAACCTTTTAGTATTGGTACAAATGCAAGAATATTTTACAGAATAATCCAATTATTATTGATAATACATTATACAGGCGGAAGAAGTAAAAAAACTGTACCATTAATGAAAGTGCATCTTTTAATATGGGTTTTACAATCTAAAGAAAGAGAAAAAATATTATTAACATCCAAAGAGAGTGATTATAACCTATCAATAGGTATTTGGAGTATAGATAAAAATACAAATCAAGCATTAACATATATGCACGAGGATGATTTATGTTCAATAAATAAAAAAATTTATTCATTAACTAATAATGGAAAGAATCTAGTTAAAAGAATACTAGATGATAAAACTATTTTTACCGAAGACAAAAAGTTTTTAGAGAATATTGATTTATCTCTAACAGAAAAAAATGTAACAAAATTACAAAACCTATGGATTAACTAATGTTAAAAGTACGAAAATTAAAAATTGATATTACAACACTAGGTGCTAAAAAATTCGGATGCTATTATGAATTTGAAGTAAACAAATTGAATATTGTTAAAGGAACTAACCATTCTGGTAAAACAACACTTGTAAGTGCAATTTTCTATGGAATGGGTATGGAGGAGCTTTTGGGTGGACAAAATACAAAAGCTTTAGATTCTATTTTTACTTCAGTTGTTCCATTTCAAAGAAATGAATACAACATTAATGAATCAGCTATATATCTTGAGATTGAGAATGAGGATAATAAAATAATTACTATTAAGCGATATGCAAAGCATGTTGATATTAGTCCTAAAATAGCATACATCTATGAGAATGAATTAGATAAAGTAGATGAAGAATCTAAAATTATTACATATTTACATGATGGTGGTTCTGCACAAAATCCACTAGGTTTTTATAAATATTTAGCTGATTATATAAATTATAATTTACCACTAGTTCCATCTTATAGTGATAAAGAGATGAAACTCTATTTGCAAGTTGTGTTCAATGCATATTTTGTCGAGCAATTACAAGGTTGGACAGATTTTTTTGCAACTATTCCAAATTTTGGCACGAAA
>JAYEOQ010000113.1:0-3110 GCA_034723215.1 Campylobacterota bacterium
TGATTTACCTGCATCAGATGATGTCCCTAATATAGATATGTTTTTTTGTTTTTTCATTAAAATTCCAATGATAATATTATAGTTATAAACTTATGCCCTAAAAATTCTTGTAAACATCTTATTAAGCATTTAGAATTAAGAATTATTGTACAATATAATTATAAATATAAAAGGAAGGTGTATATGAGTATTTCAGATAAAACAATAGAGAGAATAAGAAGAAGCAATTGTTCTACAGATAAAACATTTTTTCAAGCAGTTGAAGAGGTTTTGGATAGTTTAAAGCCAGTTTTAGATAGTGATCCAGTCTATGAAAGACATGCTATTATAGAGAGACTTACTACTCCAGATAGAGAGTTTAAATTCAAAGTTGTTTGGATGGATGATAATCAAAATATTCAAGTAAATACAGGATATAGAGTTCAGTTTAATAATGCTTTAGGACCATACAAAGGTGGATTGAGATTTCATCCTAGTGTAAATAGTGGTATTTTAAAATTTTTAGGATTTGAACAAATATTTAAAAATTCACTTACTGGTCTCCCTATTGGTGGAGGAAAAGGTGGTAGTGACTTTGACCCTAAAGGTAAGTCAGACTTTGAAGTTATGAAATTTTGTAGTGCATATATGACAGAGTTACATAAGTATATAGGACCTCGTATTGATGTACCAGCTGGTGATATTGGTGTTGGTGCTAGAGAGATTGGATACTTATTTGGAGAATACAAAAAAATCACATCATCTTATGAAGGTATCTTAACAGGAAAGCCATTTATATTTGGTGGAAGTTTAATGAGACCAGAAGCAACTGGATATGGGTGTGTTTACTTTACTGATGAGATGTTGAAATATGCTGGTGTAGAAGGCTTTAAAGATAGAGTTTGTACAGTAAGTGGGGCTGGTAATGTTGCAATTCATACTATAGAAAAACTTTATGCATTAGGTGCTAAGCCGGTAAGTTGTACTGATAGTAAGGGTACGATTTATGATTCAAGAGGTATAGATTTAGAGTTATTAAAAGAGTTAAAACTTAAAAGAAGAGTTTCTCTTGAAGAGTATTGTTCAACTAATAGTGATGCTGTATATACAAAAGTTGAAGATTATCCAGAGGGTGGTCATGCTGTTTGGGATATCCCTTGTGATTGTGCATTTCCAAGTGCAACACAAAACGAACTAAATGAAATTGATGCTCAAAATTTAATTAAAAATGGTTGTATCTCTGTAAGTGAAGGTGCAAATATGCCATCAACACCAGAAGCAATAGCACTATTTAAAGAAAATAATATATTATTTGCACCAGCAAAAGCAGCAAATGCTGGTGGAGTTGCAGTTAGTGAGTTTGAGATGTCTCAAAATGCATCAATGGCAAAATGGTCATATGAAACAGTTGATGAAAGACTTGAAAAAACAATGAGAGCTATTTGTAAAAGAGTTCATCTTACAGCTAAAGATTATGGAGTAGATAACAACTATGTTGATGGAGCTAATATTGCAGGATTTAAAAGAGTAGCTGATGCTATGATTGCTGAGGGGATTTGATCCCTTTGGTAATTACTTTTTAAAGTAAAATAACTCTTCAATATTACCACTTTTACCTGATACTTTACTTTGTTGGGATATTATAAGATTCCAACCTAAACTATCTGTTTTTGAAATAAATTCATCTCTGCATATATTCATAGCAATTTTATCTAAAACTACACCTTTACTATCTCTTTTTATATCTCTGCCGACCTCAAACTGTGGTTTATAAAGTATAATTATTTGATCATCACTTAACCTATCTATATCATCTGTAATATTTAGTATACTTATAAAAGAGACATCACAAGTAACTATATCAAACTTTGTATCTGATTTAAATTCTCTAATATCTGTATTCTCTTTTACGATAATTTTTTTATCATCTTTTATAGTTTCGTGTAGTTGATTTGTCCCTACATCAACACATGTTACATTTGATACATTTGATAAAAGTAGTATTTGAGTAAACCCACCAGTAGAAGAACCAATATCAAGTGCAGTTTTATTTGATAAATCAATATCATTATCTTCCAGAAAATATTTCAATTTATACGCTGCACGACTTACAAAAAAATTATCTTCATCTATTTTTATAGTAGAATTATCTTCAACTATAAATGATGGTTTGGTAATATTTTTATCATTTACAAAAACTTTTTTTGCTTTAATTAACTCTTGTGCTTTGTTTCTACTTTGTATATTGTTATGTTTTGTTAAGTATATATCTAATCTCATGGTGATATTATAATAAGATTTTAATTAAACTATTAAGTAAATCGTTTAAGAGTAAATTTATCTTATTTGACTAAACTTCTATCACTTAAAAAATAAAACAAAACAAGGAATTAAAATGGCAACAGTAACTTTTAAAAACGACATCGTTTGTAACTTAGCAGGAAATGAAATCAATGTAGGTGATACAGCACCAGTAACAACAGTAGTAAACTGTGATCCAATGCTTCAAAATGAGCAAATTGGTGGAGAAGGTAAAGTTCAATTAGTAATTGCAGTACCATCTTTAGATACAGGTGTTTGTGATGCAGAAACTAGAAGATTTAATACAGAAGCAGCTTCTTTAGAAGGTGTTGAAGTTATTACTGTTTCTATGGATTTACCATTTGCATCTGCTAGATGGTGTGGAGCAGCTGGAATTGATAACTTAAAAGTTTGTTCTGACTTCAGAAACAAAGATTTCGCTAACGCTTATGGTGTTCTTTTAGCTGACGGTCCTTTAGCAGGAATTACAGCAAGAGTTATCTTTGTAATCGGTAAAGATGGAAAAGTAACTTATAAGCAAGTTGTTCCAGAAATTACAACAGAGCCTAACTATGAAGAAGCTTTAGAAGCTGCAAAAGCTGCTTGTTAATCATTTAGATTACAAAAGTTTATAAAAAAGGGGTCACTTTAAAAGTGACCCCTTTATATATATAATAATGATGGATATAAAAATATTATAATTTAATAGGTAAATCCGACCAAATTCTCAAAACAAACTAAGCAAACATTAAGAATAAGATTATTTATCTTATTTATTTCAAAATATATCTTCAAGACACTAAAAAACAAGTCTCAAATCTATAAAAAAC
>JAYEOQ010000114.1:0-3080 GCA_034723215.1 Campylobacterota bacterium
AAAATTATATTTTAATCTTCTTGATGAATTTGTTCAAACAAAAGATAAAAAAGTATTAAACAAAATAGAAGAATACTCTTTTAAACTTCTTCCCCAATTAAACTATGTAGTAAATGAATTTGAAAAAGAGAGTAACCAAAATACTAATGACCTAAAAGATCGAGAACTATTAATTTTATTTGGAACACTACTTACAATACTTTTAGAGGCAATATTTATCATATTACCATCGATAAAAAAAATAGAAACATCAGAGACTATACTGCAAAATTTAAATGAAACATTAGAGTATAAAGTAAAAGAAAAAACAAAAGAGCAAGATGAACTTTTATCAATATTTGATAAAGGGGAAACTGTTCTATTTAAATGGAATAATGATGACAAGTGGAGTGTAAATCATGTATCATCAAATGTATATCAACTTTTAGAATATAAAGATACTGATTTTTATACCAATCAAATATCGTATGAAGATTGTATATTTAATGAAGATTTAGAAGTGGTTCGTCAAGAAGTAATAGAAGCAAGCAAACTATTTGCAAATGATTATTTTCAACATAAACCATATAGAGTAGTAACAAAAACAGGAAAAATAAAATGGGTATTAGATAGTTCAATTATAATAACAGATAAGAGTAATAATATCATAAATTATCTAGGGCATATTATTGATATTACAGACTTAAAAAATAAAGAAGATATGTTATATAAATCAGAAAAAATGGCATCAATGGGTGAAATGATAGGGAATATAGCTCATCAATGGAGACAACCACTTTCTGCTATATCAACTGCCTCTACTGGTATAGTTATGCAAAAAAAGTATGGTATATTGGATGAAACTAATCTTCTTGATACATGTAATAAAATAAATGATAACGCACAATACCTATCAAAAACAATAGATGATTTTAGAAACTTTATCAAAGGGGATAGAACTAAAAAACTATATAGTTTAAAAGATGATATAGATAGCTTTTTACATTTAATTAAGGGTCCAATCAAAAGTCATAATATAAATATTATTTTAAACTTACAAGAAGATATAAAAATAGATGGCTATGAAAATGAACTAACTCAATGCTTAATCAATATTTTTAATAATGCAAAGGATATATTAAAAGAAAAGATTTCAACCAATGAAGATAGACTTATATTTATATCAACATCCACAAATAAAGATAAAGCAATTGTAAAAATAAAAGATAATGGTGGAGGAATTCCTACTGATATTATAAATAAAGTATTTGAACCATACTTTACAACCAAGCACCAATCACAAGGAACAGGGTTAGGTCTTCATATGACCTATAATTTAATAGTAGATGGGATGGGTGGAACTATAGAGGCTCACAATCTAACTTATGAATATGAAGGTAAAAAATATACTGGAGCTGAATTTAAAATCATTTTACCATTAAAATAAATACGATTTTTTATTACGAAATAAATATAGTACAGTTTCCTTGAAAATAGACCACATTTGAAGAAGAAATATACTCTTTATAATATACTTACAAAGTCCAATTTAAAGGTTTGTAGCTATTTATGGACTTTCTATTAGAAAGAGATAGCATATCAACAGCACTTTTATTACTGTTTAGAAAAATTATGATACAATTTTATTCAACTATCAGTCATTGACACAAAACTCTGAACAGTCTCATTTAATGGTGTATCAACTGATACATTTTTAAAATAGTAGCTATAACCTTTCCAAAAACAGTATAAGCAATTTATTAATAATCTTCTCTAGTCTAATAAGTTATAATATTTTATTGTTTAAAGTTAAAGTACCTTAATTATATAATCTTCAAGTTGCGGTTAAATAAGTATGGAAAGAGGAAGTTGAAATGATAATAAAAAATGTATTATTAATATTAGTAACAATTACTTTTAGTGGTTGTATTGTTGGTGATGTTGTAGCGTTACCTTTTAGAGTAACAGGAGCTGTTGTAAATACAGTTGCACCAGATGCAGTAGGTGATAGTATTTCTGGTACTGGTGATATTATAGATACAGCTATACCATTTTAGAACTAACTAAATAAAAATCTATTAATAATCTTCTTTAGTCTAATAAGTTATAATATATCCATGAACAAAACAAATATATTAGATTATCTAAAAGACCACTATCAAGAGTTTCAAGAAAAGTATAATGTTGAACAAATAGGACTATTTGAAACTTAAATTTTAGATATATATCTATTTTAAATATTTATAACACAAAATTAACATATTTTTATGATAAAATGGTTTTTTATTTAAAAAGGTTGTTAGTGAAGTATTTAATATTATTAATTTTGTTTGTAACTGTTGCATTATCTCAAACTAGTGAGAGGGTATCATTACAACTTCAGTGGAAACATCAATTTGAATTTGCTGGTTTTTATATAGCAAAAGAGAAAGGTTACTATAGTGATATAGGATTAGATGTAGAGATAAAAGAGTTCGAATCAAATACAGATATTATTGATGATGTTGTAGAGAGTAAAACAACATATGCAACATCTTATCCAGGTATTGTACTAGAAAAATCAAAAGGGAAAGAGGTTGTACTATTAAGTGCAATTTTACAATCATCTCCTCATATCTTAGTAAGTCTTAAGTCATCAAATATAAAAACAATTAGAGATTTTAAAAATAAGAAGATAATGATTATTGATAATATTGTTCAAACTGCTCCATTTCAATCAATGTTCCACTCTAATTATATCTCTATAAAAGATATGGAATTAGTAGAGCAAACTTTTAATATAGAAGATTTAATAGATGGTAAAGTTGATATTATAAGCTCTTTTAGTTCAAATGAGTTGTATACTTTAGATAAACAAAATATTCCATATGATGTATGGGACCCTAAAGAGTATGGGTTTGAATATTACGATGTGATTTTATTTACTTCACAAAATGAGTTAGATAATAATCCAAAGAGAGTATATGAGTTTAACAAAGCATCTTTAAAAGGTTGGGAATATGCATTTGATAACATAGAAGAAACTGTTGACCTAATTTTAAAAAAATATAATACTCAAAATAAAACAAAAGAGGCTTTAATATATGAAGCCAATGCCTTAA